>NZ_JBEXSH010001168.1:0-2244 GCF_040613555.1 Streptomyces sp. NPDC006265 | reverse complement strand
GACTGGGTCGTCCTGCTGGCGGTCTCCACGTCGGCCCTCGCCTCCACCCAGACGACGATCATCCCGGCGGGCAGCGGCAGGACGGCGAGGCCGCCGGGGCCGACCTCGGCCAGGGCGCGCTCCAGCGGGCTGCCGGCGGGCCAGATGCGGGCCCGGCCCTCGCGCAGCGCGGCGGCGAGGGTGGGCATGGCGCGCACGGGTGCGTCGGGCCACTCGGTGCGCCATTCCGACCGCCACAGCTCGGGCCAGGCCTCGGGTTCGGGCGGGTCGAGGACGGTGACGACGAGCCGATCGCTCTCCAGCTCGGCGAGCGCGATCCGGTCGGCCCGCAGCGGTCGGCGCAGCGCGGCGACCACGGCCTTGCCGACGTCGCGGACGGTGACGGCGGTGGCCAGCGCGGCGGCCAGGCGCTGGACGCGGGCGACGTCGGTGACGTCGGAGCGCAGTGTGGAGACGTCGACGACCGTGCCCACCAGGCGTGCCGGGCGGCCCTCGCCGCCGGGCAGGATGCGCCCGCGCAGCCGGAGCCACTTCGGCGGCCCGGCGGGCTGAAGCACCCGGAACTCCAGCTCCCGGTCGCCGATGGACATGTGGTCGGCCTCCACCACGGACATCAGCGACGGCAGGTCCTCGGGGACCGTGAGACTCAGCAGCGTCTCGACACGGCCGTCGAACTCCACGGGGTCCAGACCGAACAGGTCCAGCAGGTCGTCGCCGACCCGGACGAGTCCGGTGTCCATGGCGAGGCTGAAGGCGCTCGGCGGCAGTTCACCGGCGTCGGCGGGTGCGGCCGGGACGGTGAAGGCGACCGCGTCCGCGATGAGTTCCAGGCAGCGGAGGTCGTCGGGGCCGAACCCCTCGGGCCGCTCGGTCACGGCCAGCAGGCAGCCGCCGTCGCCGGGCAAAGGCAGGGCCGTCAGGGAGAAGTCCCTCGACGGTACGCGCCGTGCCTGGGCGTGCTCGGCGAGTTCCGCCGGGCCCAGTGACACCGGCCGTCCTCGGCGGTGGGCCTCGGCGGCCGGGGACCGCCCGGCGCGCGGGTAGCTGTCGCGCAGCCCGTACAGCGTCCTCGGGACGCCGGCCGACTCCATCAGGCAGAGCAGCTCGCCGTCCTCGCCGGGCGCGTAGACGGCGGCGAGCGACGCACCGGCGAAGACGAGTGCCTGCTCGAGGACGCGGCGCAGCCGTTCGGACGACTCGTGATCGGCCGCGATCGCTTTGAGGGCACCTTCGGCACGCAGCGTTCGCATTCCGCGCTCTTGGGCGCCCTGACTGACCACGTTGGCCATTACAGCGCTAATGAGACACCCGCGCAGCCCCTGTGGACGTTCCGTGTACCAGCGATGACGCGGGCGCTCGAAAGAATCCGAACATGTCTTGACGCATGCGTTCCGCACGGTGTTCTCGTGACAGGCGTGACTGTCCGTGCCCGGCTGGTGGCTGGAAGGCTCGGTACTCGTCACGGAGGGGGACGCATGGACAAGCGGTACGAGGTGTACGCGCTGGCCGACCGGCATTTCTACGAGACGCCGGACCGGCTTGCCCGGGGCGGGCAGGGGTCCGTCGCCCACCTCTACGAGACGGCCCGCCGGCCGCTGCCGGAGGGCTGGGAGTCGGCCCGCATCGGCGACTGGCTGACGATGACGCCGCTCGGCCTCGACGGCGAACCGGTGCAGGGGCCGGCCCAGGGGTGGAAGATCCACGCCTCGGCGACCCGGGCGAACGCGGAGGAGATCGCCCGGATCGTGTGGGACTACTGCGTCGAGCGGCGCGTCCCCTTCAAGTTCGTGCCGGGCCCGCACCTGCTCCACCTGCGCAACACCAAATACGCGCCGCGCGACGGCAGCGGCAAGTTCGTCACCGTCTACCCGGCCGACGAGGAGCAGCTGCACCGGGTGCTGTGCGAGCTGGGCGCGCTGCTGGAGGGGTTCGAGGGGCCGTACGTCCTCACCGACCTGCGCTGGGGCGAGGGCCCGCTGTATGTGCGCTACGGCGCTTTCGCCCGGGCGTTCGTCGTGGACGAGCGGGGCTCGCTGGTGCCGGCGGTGCGGGACGGCGAGGGGCGGCTGGTGCCGGACCGGCGGGCGCCGTCCTTCCAGGTGCCCGAATGGGTGACCCCTCCGGCGTTCCTCCAGCCGCATCTGGACGCGCGGAACGACACGACGACGGGCGAGCTGCCATACCGCATCGAGAAGGCGCTGCACTTCTCCAACGGTGGCGGGGTGTACGCGGGCACCGACACCC
>NZ_JBEXSH010001167.1:0-2244 GCF_040613555.1 Streptomyces sp. NPDC006265 | reverse complement strand
CACGATAAACGGACCAAACGCCACAAACCGGAAACACGCTTGCACCTCACGTGGCAGGTCGACGGGCTTGATCTCCACGTTGGCCGCCCGGTCGCGCAGCCCCGCGGTGCCGGTGACGACCCGCAGCGCGGTCTCCCGGGTCTCGCGGCCCCAGGCGGTGAACACCCCGGCCCACTGGGAGGGCTTGAGCCGCAGACGGCTGGCGGGGCTCGGGGCGGTGACGGCCGTGAGGGCGGGCAGATGGGCGAGGATGCCGGCCGTGAACGACTCGGCCTCGGCCGTCATGCCGTGGCGGCCCTCGCCCCCGGCGTGCAGGTTCGCCCCGTCACGCCAGGCGGACAGGTGGACGTGCCCGCCGTTCCCGACACCCCGGCCCACGACGGCCGGGGCGAACGAGACCCGCAGTCCGTGCCGCTGGGCCACCGCGCGGACGGTCTGCCGGACCAGCACACTGCGGTCGGCCGCCGCCACCGGATCGAGGGCACCCACCGAGATCTCGAACTGACCGGCCGCGTACTCGGGATGGACCTGCTCGACGTCGACGCCCTGGGCCGTGCACGCCGCCAGCAGGTCGGCGAGGCAGTCCCCGAGCTCGACCTGCCGGGTCGCCCCGTACGCCGGACCGGTCGTCGCGGGCACGAACGCGTCCCCGGGGGCGTCCCCCCGGGCCATGGTCCACTCGATCTCGATGGCGGCCTTGAAGGTGAGGCCGTACCGCTCGGCCGCCTCGGTGACGATCCGTCGCAGGAACGTGCGTGTGCAGCAGGGGTGCCGCTCCCCGTCCTGTGTGACGCGGTCCACCGGCGCCCAGGCCCAGCCGGGCTGCCCGGTCAGGACGACGAGCCGGTCGAGGTCCGGGTAGAGGCGCAGATCGCCGTCGGGGGAGCCGAGGACGTCGGTGGTGACGATGGAGTCGTTCGCCAGGAACGTGTCGAACACCGGTGACATGCCGACGCCCCACGCCGCCGCCGAGGCGAGTCGGGCCGTCGGGACGGTCTTCACCCGGCCGATGCCGGCGGTGTCGACGTAGGCCAGCACGACGCCGTGCACACCCCGCCCGGCGAGTTCGCCGCTCAGCGCGGTGGCCCGCTCGACGTCGCCGGGGCGGCCGCCGGGCACGGGATCGGCCAGGGTGGTCATGCGTCCTCCGCGGTTCTCCGTTGCGTGCGACGAGGGCGGCGCCGTCAGGGCTTCACGGCCACCGCGCCGTACTGCGGTACCCGCACCGCCGATCCGGGCTCGGCGCGCCACTGCCCGCACGAGACCATGCCCGGTTCGAGCACCTCGAGACCCTCGAAGAACGCGGCGATGTCGGCGCCGCTGCGGGCGGTGATCGGGGGAGTGGCGTTCTCGTTCCAGAACTTCATGGCCGGGATCTGGCCCGCGCCGCCGAGCTCGTCGTCGAAGGTCGGGTGGGTGAGGACCAGGAAGCTGCCGGACGGCGCCGCGGCCATCACCCGGCGCACGATGTCCCGGGCCTTGTCGACGTCCAGGACGAAGTTGAGGATGCCCAGCATCATCACGGCGACGGGCTGCGTGAAGTCGAGGGTGTGCCCCGCCCGTTCGAGGATGGCGTCCGGGTCGTGCACATCGGCGTCGATGTAGGCGGTGACGCCGGCGTGGGTGCCGGTGAGCAGGGTGCGGGCGTGCACCAGGACGATCGGGTCGTTGTCGACGTAGACGATGCGCGAGTCGGGCGCGAGCCGCTGGGCGATCTCGTGGGTGTTGTCCGCCGTCGGCAGTCCCGTGCCGATGTCGAGGAACTGCCGCACCCCGCGTTCACCGGCGAGGAACGACACCGCCCGGACGAGGAAGTCCCGGTCCGCGCGGGCGATGTCCCGGATGATCGGGAACATGCCGGCGACGTGCTCGCCGACCTGCTGGTCGACCTCGTAGTGGTCCTTGCCGCCGATCCAGTAGTTCCACACGCGCGCGTTGTGCGCCACACCGGTGTTCAGTCTCGCCGACCCTCCCGAAGGGGTGTGGCCATCACTCACGACTCGTCCTCTCCTCGTACGCACGACCGAAGCCGGTCGCCGCCGCCATTGTGCCGCTCCGATGATCACGCTGTCCCGGGAATCGGCGGAGCGGGCACGGCGGTTGGGAAGGGACGGCGGGCGGGAGGGAGCTGCTTGCCGCGCCGGCCGGTCTAGTGCCGCGACAGGCAACGTTCGCCCCGTCACGACGCCCGGCACGCTCCCCCACGCTCTCGACTCCGCTCGAGCAGGGGGTACCCCCACTCGC
>NZ_JBEXSH010001166.1:0-2245 GCF_040613555.1 Streptomyces sp. NPDC006265 | reverse complement strand
ACCACCTGGAGGAGAAGGGGCTGATCTGGCACTGAGCCAGCTCCGAGTCCGTGGGGGAGAGGGGGCACTCCCTCTCCCCTTCTTGTCTGCGCCCCCGGCAGTTCCAGGACCTCCTGCTCCAGCTCGGACGGCCGGGGCCGTACCCGCTGCCGGCGCAGATGGTCCAGCGCCCGATGCCGGGCGATGGTCGCCGTCCAGCCGCGGAAGCCGGCCCCGTCGCCCCGGAACCGCCCGAGGTCCCGGGCGATCTCCAGCCAGGCGTCGGACGCCACGTCCTCCGCGTCGTCCCCGACCAGGCCGCGCAGATAGCCGAGCAGCCCGGGCTGCACGAAGCGGTAGGCGACCGCGAAGGCCGCCTCGTCACCCTGCTGGGCCCGCGCCACGGCCTCGCCCAGCTCGCCGTCGTGGGCCTGCCCGCGCCGGGGTTCCGCTCCCTGACCCAAGTACCGTCCTCGTCCGTGCAGAGTGCGCGCCCTCCCACGGTCATCAGCGCCGGTCGGCGCGGAAGTGTCACAGCGCGTCAGGCGGCGGGCGTCCGCGACCGTTCGGGTCAACCCGGCCCGCCGTCCTCGGGAGCCCGGCCGCGCGGAGGTTTCGGCCAAGTGACGTACCGGGGACCTCTGCTCGCGATGCCACCGCCCACGAAAGGCGAGCACCGTATGACATCCCGCCTCCTGCGCACCGCCGTCGCCACCGCCCTGGCCCTCGGCGCACTCGGACTGACCCAGCCCGCCCGGGCCACCTCCTGGGACGGTGCGCACACCGCCCGGGTGCCGGACGGCGACCCCCACGACCGGTCCCTCGCCCCGCGCACCACCGAGCCGTTCAGCCTGATCGGCGTGACCTGGGACGACCCGGACGCGGCCCTGGACGGCACCGCCGAGGTGCGCACCCGCTCCCGGGAGAGCGGCGCGTGGAGCGCGTGGCAGCCCCTGGAGACCGACGGCCGTAGGCCCGAGACCGGCCCCGACCGCGACCGGTCCGGAGTGCGCGGCAGCACCCAGCCGCTGTGGACCGGGCCTTCGGACGGCGTCCAGGTGCGCGTGTCGGGCTCGCGCCTGCCGGAAGGGCTGCGCGTCGAACTGGTCGACCCCGAGAACGGGTCGGACGCCGTGCACACCGCGGCCGTCGACCCGGACGTCGTCGGGCCGGCCGCCGGTCCGCTGTCGGCCGAGCGTCCCGCCATGACGTCGCGCTCCGCCTGGGGCGCGGACGAGTCCCTGGTGGAGGACCCGCCCACCTACACCGGCGACACCAAGGCGATGTTCGTCCACCACACGGCGGGCACCAACGACTACACCTGCTCCGAGTCGGCGTCGATCGTGCGCGGTGTGTTCCTCTACCACGTGTTGAGCAACGGCTGGAACGACATCGGCTACCACTTCCTCGTCGACAAGTGCGGAACCGTCTTCGAGGGCCGTGCGGGCGGCGTCGACAAGCCCGTCCTCGGCGCGCACACCTACGGCTTCAACACCGCCACCAGCAGTGTCTCGGTGCTCGGCGACTACTCCACGGCGGCCACGAACGCCGCGGTGCGCGCATCGGTCGCGAAGGTCGCCGCGTGGAAGCTCGGCCTCTACGGCATCGACCCGACCGGGGCGACCGTGCTGACCTCCGGGGCCGACAACGGCAAGTACAAGCTGGGCCAGAAGGTGGCGTTCCACCGCATCTCCGGCCACCGCGACGGCTACCCGACCGAGTGCCCCGGGCAGCACCTGTACGACGACCTGCCCGAGATCCGCACCCTGGCCGCGAACGCCGGCAAGCCGGCCGAGCCCGCCGCGCAGTCGCCGGGGCTCCTGGACGAGGACGAAGGCGAGAACGACGACGCGGACGCGGGCGCACTCGGGCGGTGACGCTACCGCCGGTACTCGGTGCTCACCGCGTCCCGGCACAGCAGCCGCAGCGATCCGTGGCCGGCGTAGCAGCGACGCGCCTCCTCGATGGGGTCCCACAGGCGCCCGTCGGGGGTGCGGATCCAGTGGTCGCCGCCGGTCGCCCACCACTCGGCGCCGGACTGACGCGCCATCACCTCACCGGCGTAGGCGCCGAAGCCGCGCAGCACCTCCTGCACGGCGGCGTCGGGCGCTCCCTCCCGCCGTATCCCCTCGATCATCCGGTCGATGCTCCACAGGCTCTGCGCCGAGTAGTCGAGGCGCAGCCGTGCTCCCTCGCGCATCGTCGCCACTGTGTCCGCCGCCCATCGCAGCGGCTTCGCAGCCGCCGATGGCCTGGTCTCCGCTTG
>NZ_JBEXSH010001165.1:0-2250 GCF_040613555.1 Streptomyces sp. NPDC006265 | reverse complement strand
GGACGAGTCGACGAACGAGTGGATCATCAACGGCACGAAGTGCTTCATCACCAACTCGGGCACGGACATAACGGGCCTGGTGACGGTCACGGCCCTCGATCTGATGGCGGCGCACAAACTCAACGTCTTCCACTTCCATCTGACGGACGACCAGGGCTGGCGCGTCGAGATCAAGCAGCATCCGCGGCTGACCGAGACGGGCTCCTGGCGCGCCCGTACGAAAACCGGCCACCGCGCCTCGCCGTTGTGGGAGGACAAGCCGCACGGCGGCTACTACACCCAGGACGACATCCGCGAGATCGTCGCCTACGCCGCCGAGCGGCATATCACCGTCGTCCCCGAAATCGACGTGCCGGGCCACTCGCAGGCCGCCATCGCCGCGTACCCCGAACTCGGCAACACCGACGTCATCGACACCACATCCGTCTTCGTCTGGGACAACTGGGGGATCAACCCGAACGTACTTGCCCCCACCGACAACACCCTGCGCTTCTACGAGGGCGTCTTGGAGGAAGTGCTCGAGCTGTTCCCCTCGGAGTTCGTCCACGTCGGCGGCGACGAATGCCCCAAGGACCAGTGGCGGCGGTCGGAGACCGCCCAGGCGCGGATCAGGGAACTCGGGCTCGCGGACGAGGACGAGCTCCAGTCCTGGTTCATCAAGCACTTCGACGCGTGGCTCTCCGCGCGCGGGCGCCGGCTGATCGGCTGGGACGAGATCCTCGAAGGCGGGCTCGCCGAGGGCGCCGCCGTCTCCTCCTGGCGCGGTTACGCGGGAGGCATCGCCGCCGCCCGGTCCGGCCACGACGTCGTCATGTGCCCCGAGCAGCAGGTGTACCTGGACCACCGTCAGGACCCGGGCCCCGAGGAGCCGGTACCGATCGGGTGGGTGCGCACCCTGGAGGACGTCTACCGGTTCGAGCCCGTTCCATCGGAGTTGACGCCCGAGGAGGCCCGGCACGTGCTGGGCACGCAGGCCAACCTGTGGGCCGAGGTGATGGAGGACCACGCGCGCGTGGACTATCAGGCCTTCCCCCGCCTCGCCGCCCTCGCGGAGGTCGCCTGGAGCGCCCTGCCCGCCCCGGTGGAACGGGACTTCGCCGACTTCCGGCGCCGTATGGCCGCGCACTACGGGCGGCTCGACGCCCTGGGCGTCGCCTACCGGCCCCCCACGGGGCCCCTGCCCTGGCAGCGGCGTCCCGGGGTGCTGGGCCGCCCGATCGACGGTCCGCCGCCGAACCGGTAGCAGCGCCCGTCACGACCGAACAGCTCGAACAGGCCACGGAAAAAGCGCACAAGGGTCACCGAAAGTGCCAATCGGTACGCACTGGTGAACCAGTGCGAAAACGGACCATCTCGCCGGTGAGGTGGGCGAATGCCTCCTAGCGGACCCGTGTCTTCGGCTCTCGCCAAGATGTGCCAGAGTTGCCACGTCCGCCCTGTCAGCACGTACCGTACGGCAGCACAGGTGGGACCAGGTGGGGCAGCGGGAAGGGGCAGCCGGTTTGACCACGCACGCACCGCAGGCGGCGCAGGCCGTCACGCTGCCCACGACGCTGGACGAGGCCGTCGCGGCGCTCACCGCCGTGCCCGCCGCCGTGCCCGTCGCGGGCGGCACCGACCTGATGGCCGCCGTCAACTCCGGGCAGCTCAGGCCCGCCGCCCTGGTGGGGCTCGGCCGGATCAGCGAGATCCGCGGCTGGCAGTACCTGGACGGTCACGCGCTGCTCGGCGCGGGCCTCACGCACGCGCGCATGGGCCGCCCCGACTTCGCGGCCCTGATCCCGGCCCTCGCCGCCGCCGCGCGCGCCGCGGGCCCGCCGCACATCCGCAACGCGGGCACCCTGGGCGGCAACATCGCCTCGGCCGCCCCCACCGGGGACGCGCTGCCGGTCCTGGCCGCCCTGGAGGCGACTCTGATCGTCGCGGGCCCGGGCGGAGTCCGCCGGGAGATCCCCGTGTCGCACCTGCTGGCCGGGGTGGACATGCTGCGCGCCGGCGAACTCGTCGGCTACGTGCGCGTGCCGCTGCTGCACGCCCCGCAGGTCTTCCTCAAGGCGACCGGCCGGACCGGCCCGGGGCGCGCGGTGGCGTCCGTGGCCCTGGTCCTGGACCCGGCGCGCCGGGGTGTGCGCTGCGCGGTGGGCGCCATAGCGCCGATGCCGCTGCGGCCCCTCGACGCCGAGCAGTGGGTCGCCGGCCTCATCGACTGGGACAACAACCGGGCGCTCGTCCCCGAGGCGCTGAGCGCCT
>NZ_JBEXSH010001164.1:0-2251 GCF_040613555.1 Streptomyces sp. NPDC006265 | reverse complement strand
GTTCCGGGCGGGCAGCCCCAGGCCCTGACCGCCGTCGACGCCAAGCGTATGAAAATGGTTTCCATAAGCCAGAGGCTGGGGCAGGGTGGGTCAGAGGTCGATGCCGGTCAGCACCAGCACCCGCTCGTACGTGTAGTCCTCCATGGCGAACCGCACGCCCTCGCGGCCCACGCCGGACTGCTTGACGCCGCCGTACGGCATCTGGTCGGCGCGGTAGGACGGCACGTCGCCGATGACCACGCCGCCGACCTCGAGGGCGCGGTGGGCGCGGAAGGCGGTCTGCAGGTCGTGGGTGAACACGCCCGCCTGGAGGCCGTACTTGGAGTCGTTGACGGCGGCGAAGGCGGCGGCCTCGCTGTCCGCCTTCTGCACGGTCAGGACCGGACCGAAGACCTCCTCGCAGGAGATCGTCACGTCGCCCGGAACCTCGGCGAGGACGGTCGGCGCGTAGGAGGCGCCGTCGCGCTTGCCACCGGTGAGCAGCCGCGCCCCGGCGTCCACGGCCTCCCGCACCCACGTCTCGACGCGCCGGGCGGCGTCCTCGCTGACCAGCGGGCCGACGTCGGTGGCGTCGTCGCTCGGGTCGCCGGTGACCTGGGCCTCGACGGCTTCGACGATGCGCGGCAGCAGCCGGTCGTACACCGAGGCGTCGGCGATGACCCGCTGCACGGAGATGCAGGACTGGCCGCCCTGGTAGTTGGAGAAGGTGGCGATGCGGTTCGCCGCCCGGTCCAGGTCCTCGTCGCTCGCCCAGTCGGCGAGGACGACGGCAGCGCCGTTGCCGCCCAGCTCCAGCGTGCAGTGCTTGCGCGGCACCGAGTCCATGATCGCGTAGCCGACCTTCTCGGAGCCCGTGAAGGAGATGACCGGCAGGCGCTCGTCCCGCACCAGGGCCGGCATCTTGTCGTTGGCGACCGGCAGGATGCTCCAGGAGCCGGCGGGCAGCTCGGTCTCGGCCAGCAGGTCGCCGATGATCAGACCCGACAGCGGGGTCGCCGGGGCCGGCTTCAGGATGATCGGAGCGCCTGCGGCGATGGCCGGGGCGATCTTGTGGGCGCAGAGGTTCAGCGGGAAGTTGAACGGCGCGATGCCGAGCACGACGCCCTTCGGGAAGCGGCGGGTGAGGGCGAGCCGGCCCTGGCCGCCGAGGTCGGTGTCGAGGCGCTGGGCCTCGCCGCCGTTGAACCGCCGGGCCTCCTCGGCCGCGAACCGGAACACCGACACGGCCCGGCCGACCTCGCCGCGGGCCCACTTGAGGGGCTTGCCGTTCTCGGCGGAGATCAGCTGCGCGATCTCCTCGGTGCGCTCGACCAGGCGCTTGCTGACGTGGTCGAGGGCGGCGGCCCGGACGTGGGCGGGGGTGGCGGCGAACTCGTCCAGGACGGCGTGCGCGGCGGCCACGGCCTCCTCGACCTGCGCGTCGGTCGGCAGGCTCACCGTGCCGACGAGCCGCCCGTCCCAGGGGGAGGTGACGTCGAAGGTGTCCTCGCCGGTGGCCTGGCGGCCGGCGAGCCAGAAGGCGTGGGTGGAGGTCATGTGGGTTCCGGCCCTTCGGCGTTGGGGGTGATCCTGCGCTACGGGACCAACGGTAGGCGCGAGGTGGCCGAAGGGCGTTTGTCCGAGCCGTAGCAGTGAGGGACGCGGACACTCCGGTTTGGCTACTCGGTGGTGGCGGCCTTCAGGGCCAGCCACAGCTCCATCCGGACGTCCGGGTCGTCCAGGGAGCGGCCGAGGATCTCCTCGACCCGGCGCATGCGGTAGCGCAGGGTGTGCCGGTGGACGCCGAGGTCGGCCGCCGCCGCGTCCCACTGGCCGTGCTTGGACAGCCAGGCGCGCAGGGAGGCCACGAGGTCGCCGCGGCCCGTGGCATCGTGCTCGTACAGCGGCCGCAGCATGCCGTCGGCGAAGGCCCGTACGGCGTCGTCCGCGAGCAGCGGCAGGACCGATCCGGCCGCCATCCGCTCGTGCTCCACAAGGACGCGCCCGCGCCGCCGCGCCACTGACAGCGCCTGCTCGGCCTGTTTGTACGCGGCGGACGCGGCGATGGGCCCGGCGGGTGCCGACAGGCCCACGACCAGCTCGCCCTCCTCACCGCCCGGCACCTTCTCGCGTATCCCGGCCCGGGCCGTCTCCAGGGCGGCTGCGTACTCCCCGCAGGCCGCGGCGGCGGCGCCGACGACACCTCCGGCGAACGCCCCGTCACCGCCGCCGTGGGCAACATGACGGAGTGGAAGAAGCGCCACACCGCGGC
>NZ_JBEXSH010001163.1:0-2253 GCF_040613555.1 Streptomyces sp. NPDC006265 | reverse complement strand
GAGGGCCGCCCGGGGGGGCCGGCCGGTGCCGATGGTGTGCAGCTCGACCCGGTCCTCGTTCTCCGGTCCGCCGGCCACGGAGGAGGCGGGCGCGGGGCGGTCCCGCAGCTTCTGCACGTCACCGGTGAGCCGCGCGGCGCGCCGCCCCGCCCACTCCGGCGCCGAGGCGACGACCGCGCCCGAGGCGTCGTACAGTGCCGCCCATCCTTCGACCTGCGAGGCCAGCGCGGCCAGCAGCCCCTCCGGGCCACCGGTCTGGGCCTGCCGGGTCAGCTCGCGCTGGGCGGCGAACCCGGCGGTGACGGCCCGGTACTGGTCGGCGGCGATCGCGGCGGACACGGCCTTGCTGATGGCGAGGAACGGCGTGCGGCGCGGCACCTCCAGCAGCGGCAGGCCCTCCTCTTCGGCCGCGTCGACGAGCGCTTTGGGCGTCTCTTCGTAGTTGACGCCCACGGCGAAGCCGAGCCCGACCACTCCGGCCCCGGCCAGCCGCCGGACGTAGCGGCGCATGGCCTCCGGGTCCTCGGCGTCCAGCTTGAGCGCGGTGATCAGCAGCAGTTCCCCGCCCTCCATGTAGGGCACGGGGTCGGCGAGCTCGCTGACGTGCGCCCAGCGGACCGGCACGTCGAGGCGGTCTTCGCCCGCCCGCACGGTCAGCTTCAGCGCGGAGTGGTGGACGAGCGAGGCGAGCGTCGGGGGCATGAGGCCTTCTGCGTCAGGGCTGTGAGATCTCTGTGGTCTTTTGGCCGCCACGTATGAACGACCTGTGACGATTCTGCCTCACCGTACGGTGCCCGCGTACCCGCGCAGGTGGGAAGGGGTCAGCCCCGCAGATCCACCAGCAGCGGGGGCGCGTGCTCGCCCTTGACGTCGGTCAGCGACAGCACCGCGTGCCCCGCCGGCACGGCGTGCGCCAGCTCGGAGGCGGACCAGCGCTCCCGCTCGACCTGCCGCACGGTCACCGCCCGCGCGGTCGGGGCCTTGCCGGTGATCACCCGGCGCAACATGTGGACGGCCTTGCCGGCCGGGGTCTCCGCGATGATCTGCCGGTCGGTGACGTCACGGGCCTCGGTCCACTCCTTGCCCCACACCTCGGCGAAGTCCTGCCCGTCCCACGGGGTGAGCCCCGACAGCGCCATCCGGCAGCCGGTCGCCCCGAGCAGCGGCCCGCGCAGCGGCCGGGCCACGTCGTCCAGGGTCCGCAGGGTGAGCACGACCCCGGCGTTGCCGGACCGCAGCCGCTGGATGCCGCGCACGGCCTCGGGCGTCACCACCCCGGTCGCGTCGTCCAGCAACAGGCAGGCGAACAGCGACCGGTCCTCGCGTACGGCGACACTCGCCGCGAACTGCGCGAGCACGAGCCGGGCCAGCATCTTGGAAGCGTCGGCGTGCCCGCGCTGGGGCAGGTCGATGCGCACCCGCACCGGGTGGTCGAGGGCTTTGAGCGTGAAGGGCCGGGACTGCCCGGAGGTGTCGAAGAATCCGGCGAAGGCCGGCCGGTCGAGCAGCGCTACGCGATCGCCCAGCACCCCGCCGACGTCCCCGGGCTGCCCCATCTGCCGCTCCCGGGCGTCGAGCTCCCGCAGCAGCGACTCCTGCCCGGCCTCCTGGAGCCCCTGCCGCAGCGCGGCGAATGGCCCCGGCGCGCCGTCCAGCAGCTGCCGCAGCTCCGGTACGGAGGGGAAACGCCCGTGCACGGCCCAAAAGGGCCCGAGCAGCTGGGCGAGGACGGTGGTGGAACGGCGGCTGTCGCTGCCAGGGTGCGGGTCGGCGAGATCCCCGACGAGCGCCTCGGCGAGCACGGCTGCGGCCTCGTCCGGATCGGTGGTGCCGCCGTACAGGTCGAGGTCGTACTCGGACTCCTGGTTCCCGATCCGTACGACCACGTCATAGGCGTCGGCCGGTCCGAGCCCCGCGCCGGCCGCCCCCACGACGACGACGGCGGCGCGCCCGGCGAGGGCGTGCAGGCAGAGCGACTCGGCGAGCGGACGGACGACGGTCCCGGTCTTGCCGGATCCGGCGGGGCCGACGGCCACGAGCGAGGTGCCGAGCAGCTCGGGCCCGAGGGCCAGCCCCGTGCCGCGGTAGACGTACGGGTTGCGGGCGTCGTCCACGGTGGTCCCGAGGCGCACCTGCCCGGTGACGAGGTCGTGCCGGGCGAGCCGGGCGGGCAGGTCGCGCTCCCCGGAGGGGTGGAGGCACGCGGCGGCGCCGTCCTTGAGCACGGCGCCGCTGAAGGTGGCGAGGCTGTGC
>NZ_JBEXSH010001162.1:0-2257 GCF_040613555.1 Streptomyces sp. NPDC006265 | reverse complement strand
GATCGGCGCACACTCCGGTGACGGTGGCTCAGTGGTCTTGGTCGGGCGGTCCGTGTGGGTGCCGACGGATGCGGATGTTGCAGTCGATGACGGTGGTGTGGTCACGCTGCCGCTTCGCTTCTTCTCGCTGGCGGGCCAGCGCCTGGCACTCCGCGCAGCCGTGCACTGGAGGTGGCTCAAGGAGCGGCAGGCCTACGTGTGCGGGTCGGGGAGTCACAGTCGTCCCTTCCGGAGAGCGAGTCGGCGCAGGGTCACGGCGATCTCGCAGCGGACCTCCTGCACGACGCCGTCGACGACGGCAACCTTCTCCCCGCTGCATCGTTCGCAGTCCCCCATGCAGTGGACGAACAGGGCCTCGTATGCCGCGTGCGCCACGTGCTCGGGGCAGCCGCGGGGGTGCACTTCGTACTCGCCGTCCAACCGCTTCTTGCGGCGCGGCCCGAGGGTGACGGCGGCCTCCTCGGCGAGTGGCTTCTCACCGCTGTCCCAGATGCACGTGAAGCCGCGCACCTGCTCCTCGGTGAGGCCGTCGAGGCTGGGGAGCTCCAGGAGTCCCAGCGCCAGCTCTACGGGTGTGAACTCGGTCTGTGTGCTGCTCATCTGTTGTCCCTCGTGGCTTGCGGTCGGCGATGGCGGTCTCCCGAGCGCCGGGTCACCGGCTTGTCCCTAACTGCGCCCACAGCCCGCACTCGTCGGTGGTGAGCCCGGAGGTCGTGGCGAGGCCGGTGATGATCTGCCAGCCGGGCCCGTGGCTGTATAGAAGCGGGAGCGGGTCGGGCCCGAGTGCCGTGATGCGGATGCGAGGGCCAGCCGTCGACAGGGTCATCTCCACCACGGGTGCGCCCGATCCAAGGATCGCCAGGTACAGCTCGTTCGCGACCGTCGGGGCGTCGGGGTGCATCACGCGGCCGGCGACCCACAGGCGGACGTGGCGCGCCTCGATGGGCTCCGCCTTGAATGGCTTCTGCCACGTTTGACCCGACTCGGGCATGGCTATCCCCCGCCGCCTATTTCCTGCTTGCGGATAGTGGTTATCTGCTTACAGATTGGCGGGGAGGTTGGCGCCGGTCAAGTCAGTCACGGCACTATGTGTGCACAGAATCGGATGGATCACTGTGGGAGGTGGGTGCGGTGGCGGAACGCCACGAGCAAGCCGAATACGTGCGCATCGCGGCGGAACTGCGCGCCCGCATCGCCGCTGGCGACTACCCGCCGGGCGCCCAGCTGCCCACGCTCCCCGAACTGTCCGCGACCTACGGCGTATCTCAGACCACGGTCCGCCAGTCCCTCGGCATCCTCCGCGGCGAGGGCCTCATCGAGACCCGGGCTCGCGCCGGCACGCGCGTCCGCCCCCGGCCTGCGATCCACCGCATGGCCGCCGACCGGTACCGCTCCACCTCGGACGCCAAGTCGACGCCCTACACCAGGGACCAGGGCATCGGCTGGTCCGAGTATCGGCTGGACAAGCGGTTCGAGCGGGTACAGGCCGACACCGAGCTGGCAGCCCTGTTCGAGTGCGAGGTGGGCGAACGCCTCCTCGCCCGGCACTTCGTCTTCTACGACAACGACCAGCCGACGCAGATGTCCACCAGCTACGTGCGATGGTCCGACGTGGCCGGGACTCCGGTAGCCGACCCCATCAACGAGCCCTGGCCAGGCGGCACTCGGGCCCAGCTGGGGAGCCTCGGCATCCGCGTCACGCAGGTCACCGAGTCGTTCACGGCGGCCATGCCGACCGAGCTGGAGGCGGCCACCCTGCGGATCGGTGCCGGCGTGCCCGTGCTGCGGTACACCCGGCGGCACGTCGCCGACACCGGCCGGGTCGTCGAGGTCGCCCACCCGATCGTGCGCCGCGGCGATACCACCATCGTCGACTTCCGCATCGACCTCGAGGACTGAGCCCGGACATGACGAAGCGGCCCCGCCCTCCCGAAGGAGAGCGGGGCCGCGGTCATGAGCCGATGTCGTGGAGGTACGGGCGGACCTCGTCGGGTATGGGCTGCGGTGGCGGGGGCGGTTCGAGGCGCTGCTGGCGCATGTAGGCGACCAGGGAGCGCGCCCACCCGGCGATGTACCGCAGGGCGAAATCCTGGGCACCGAGTCGCGCCCGGTCCTGTTCGGCCTGCTGCCGGTCCTGCTCGACCTCCCGTTCCAGACGCGCGATGTGCTCGCTGAGCTTGTCCGTCACCACAGTGAAGTCGTCGCGCCGATCCGCCCCACGCGGGCGGCGAGGCTGCCGCCGGCCGATGACGGCCGT
>NZ_JBEXSH010001161.1:0-2261 GCF_040613555.1 Streptomyces sp. NPDC006265 | reverse complement strand
GGCGTTGAACTCCCTCATCACCGAACTGCCCGACCGCGAGCGTCGCGTACTGAAGCTCTACTTCCTCGATGCGCTCACCCAGAGGGAAGTGGCGGCGATCGTGGGCGTGTCCCAGATGCAGGTGTCCCGGTTGCTCAGCCGATCCTGTGCCTTTCTTCGGCGGGCCATGACGGAATGCTGAGCGGGCGTGTCGCGCCCTCGCTGTTGGTCCGGCGCCGCGAAGGGCACTCGGACGCTCAGATCGCAGATCGTCGCGCCGGAGTTCCTGAGGAGACGACGAAGCCACGTCCCCCCGCTGCTCGACGCGACCTGGCGGGCAGCGACGTCTCCGCCGCGGTGCTGGGCGTGACCGACCCGTCGTCGTGGAACAGGACCTCGTGGGCCTCCGGCACCATCCGCCGTCCGGCGTACGGTCTGGCCACCGCTTCGGGTACGAGGCTCTGCGCCGTATCCGGCACCGGGCCAGCGGCGAGCCGGTGGCATCTCGCACATGGCGAGTTCCGGTCGGCACGGCACGGCCCGCCATGGGAGAAGGGAGCGATGTGGAAACGAAGGAAGGTCGTTGGTGCGCGGGCCGCGGCCCCTCTGGAGTGGTGCGACCTGTGCGGTGCCACCTTTCCGCTGAGCGGGTCGGTGACCGGATACGTCGCCGGCTCCTCATCACCGCACCCGGCCTGTGACTGGTTCGACGGCCTGCGCCGTGTGACGGCCTGCGGCGACCCGAACTTCGACGTCATCGGAGAGCGATACCTGCACGGCTCAGGCACCGGACAGCTTTTCTGGCCGACGGCTCGAAGCACACGCCCCTTCCTCTCTCTTCCCTCGCGCGGGTGAGCTTCGCGCCGTCTGTCCCGCGCCACTGTTTCGGCGAACCGCGGCGGGGGCACCCATGCCAGGCTCGGAACGGACAGGTGGCGGCTGAGCACGCAGCGCAGTCGCCGTAGTGGCTACAGGAGGGCGAAGACACGGTGCCCGTGGCTGACGACAACGGATCGTCCGGATCCGCCACGCACGGCGAGCGGCTGGTGAGCGTGCTCGACAAACGCCTGCCGGTCAGCTCCGCGGGCAAGGAGTTCCTTCGCAAGGCGTTCCCCGACCACTGGTCGTTCCTTCTGGGCGAGATCGCCCTGTACAGCCTTGTCGTCCTGGTGGCCACGGGTGTCTACCTGACCTTCTTCTTCGACCCCAGCATGGCGGAATCCCCGTACACCGGCTCGTACGTACCCCTCCAGGGCGTGATGACGTCGGAGGCCTACGCGTCCGTCATGCATATCAGCCTCGACCTGCGCGGCGGTCTGCTGATCCGCCAGATGCACCATTGGGCGGCACTGGTGTTCGTGGCCGCGATCGGCGTGCACCTGCTGCGCATCTTCTTCACGGGCGCCTTCCGACGACCGCGGGAAGTGAACTGGACGATCGGCGTGACCATGTTCATGCTGGCGCTGCTTGAAGGCTTCTGCGGCTACTCACTCCCCGACGACCTGCTCTCCGGGACCGGCCTGCGCACGGCCCAGGGCATCGTGCTGTCGATCCCGATCGTCGGGACCTACCTGTCGTTCTTCGTCTTCGGCGGCGAGTTCCCCGGTCACGAGATCATCCCGCGCCTGTACGTGGCCCACATCCTGCTGCTGCCCGGGGTGCTCCTGGCCCTCGTGGCCCTCCACCTGACGTTCGTCATCTACCACAAGCACACGCAGTGGGCCCGGCCCGGCCGTGCCAATCGCAACGTGGTCGGCAAGCCGTTCATCCCGCAGTACACCGCCAAGTCCGTCGGCCTGTTGTTCACCGTCGGGGGCGTCCTCGCCCTGATGGGCGCCCTGATGCAGATCAACCCGATCTGGACGTTCGGCCCCTACCGGGCCGACATGGTCTCGATCGACTCCCAACCGGACTGGTACGTGGGCTTCCTGGAAGGCGCGCTGCGCCTGACACCCGCCGCGGAGACCAACGTGGCCGGGCACACCATCGTGTGGGACGTCTTTCTCCCCGGCGTGGTGCTGCCGACCGCCCTGTTCGTCATCCTCTACAGCTATCCGTTCTTCGAACGGTGGATCACCGGGCCGATGCCCGAGCAGCATCTGTGCGACCGGCCGCGCAACCAGCCCACCCGCACCGCCCTGGGTGCAGCCGCCGTGTCCGCCTACGCCATCCTGCTGCTGGCCGGCGGGCCGGCCGGGTTCACGCGCGGCGTGCGCCTCCCACAGGTCGTGTTCACCCACACCCACCCCACCCCCCCCGTCCAGGTGCCGTTTCTTGGGTAA
>NZ_JBEXSH010001160.1:0-2266 GCF_040613555.1 Streptomyces sp. NPDC006265 | reverse complement strand
GCCATCGACGTACCGGAGATCGTCATGTAGCCGGCCGGCTTCTCGCCGACCTCCTGGGCGGACCGGGCCCACGCCGTGGCGCTCGGCTTCCGGTGGGGTCTGGTGCGCTAGGGCCTGTCCTTCGGATCGGGTCGGCTTCGACGCGCGGCCTCCGGCGGGGGTCGGAGAGCGGGGGCACCTGGATGCCCCCGCGCGGACCGGAGCCGGCGGCCGACGGCGACGCCGGCAGGGAGCTGCTCCCACCCGGGCGGGGTCGAGAGCCCGGGAGGGCGCGGGCGAGGACCGACGTCCCCGGAATGATCCGAACGGCAGGTCCCAGCGGTCGTGGTGAGAGCACAGAACGCCAGGTGGGCGCGGGTGGGCCGGGGGTCCGCCGGAGGCCCGCTGCTCGTTTCGCCGCGGATGCCGCATCCTTGAGGGTGTGGAGTTCCTCGGGGACGAGTCGGTCGAGCGGAAGGGGAGGGCGCAGGGGATGAGTGCCGGCGCACCTGCTCATAACGCTTCGGTGCACAACAACGGGCGCGGTGCCGCGGACCCGGTGGCCGCAAGGCACCATGGACCGATGCGCGACGACGAGGCGGCCCCTGCCCAGGGCGCGATCGGTGCGCTCGTCCACCGCGCCGTCGACGGGGACGAGCAGGCGACGCACGACCTGCTCGCCCATGTCCACCCCCTGGCCCTGCGCTACTGCCGCACCCGTCTGTCCCGTCTCCCGGGCGACGCGCGGCACTTCGTGGAGGACCTCGCGCAGGAGGTCTGCGTGGCGGTGCTGCTCGCGCTGCCCCGCTACCGGGACACCGGGCGTCCCTTCGAGGCGTTCGTCTTCGCCATCGCCGCTCACAAGGTCGCCGACCTGCAGCGCGCGGCGATGCGGCACCCCGGCTCGACGGCCGTCCCCTCCGACGAGATGCCCGAGCGCCCCGACGACTCCCTGGGTCCGGAGGAGCGCGCCCTGCTCAGCAGCGACGCGGAATGGGCCAAAAAACTCCTGGCCAACCTCCCCGAGAACCAGCGGGAACTGCTGCTGCTGCGGATCGCGGTGGGACTGACGGCCGAGGAGACAGGCCAGATGTTGGGAATGTCACCCGGTGCGGTCCGGGTGGCTCAGCACAGGGCGCTGAGTCGGCTGCGGGCGCTGGCCGAGCAGTAGCCCTGCTTCAACAACCCCTCTGCTGAACAGGCGGTGCGCCGCTTCCGTACGAACATACGAAGCCCGGAGCCAGGCGGAACCGTGGAATGAGACAGCCGCGCTTCCCGTTAGCATGGACATCCGCACCGATCAAGGCCATTTTGGGGAAGGTGTCATGACTGCCAACGTCGACGGAGTGCCCGGTAAATTCGCGACACTCGGGCTGACCTACGACGACGTGCTGCTGCTGCCGGGTGCATCCGAGGTGCTCCCCAACGCGGTCGACACCTCGTCCCGCATCTCCCGCAACGTCCGGGTCAACATCCCGCTGCTCTCCGCGGCGATGGACAAGGTGACCGAGTCCCGCATGGCGATCGCGATGGCCCGCCAGGGCGGCGTCGGCGTGCTGCACCGCAACCTCTCGGTCGAGGACCAGGTCAACCAGGTCGATCTGGTGAAGCGCTCCGAGTCCGGCATGGTCACCGACCCGATCACGGTGCACCCCGACGCGACGCTGGGCGAGGCCGACGCCCTGTGCGCCAAGTTCCGCATCAGCGGCGTCCCCGTCACCGACGGCAACAAGAAGCTGCTCGGCATCGTCACCAACCGCGACATGGCCTTCGAGACCGACCGCACCCGTCAGGTGCGTGAGGTCATGACGCCGATGCCGCTGGTCACCGGCAAGGTCGGCATCTCCGGCGCCGACGCCATGGAGCTGCTGCGCCGCCACAAGATCGAGAAGCTTCCCCTGGTCGACGACGCGGGTGTCCTCAAGGGCCTCATCACGGTCAAGGACTTCGTCAAGGCCGAGCAGTACCCCAACGCGGCGAAGGACACCGAGGGCCGGCTGCTCGTCGGCGCGGCGGTGGGCGCCAGCCCCGAGGCCCTGGAGCGCGCCCAGGCGCTCGCCGGAGCGGGGGTGGACTTCCTGGTCGTCGACACCTCGCACGGCCACAACAGCAACGCGCTCAGCTGGATGGCGAAGATCAAGTCGAGCGTGGGCGTCGACGTGATCGGCGGCAACGTCGCCACGCGTGACGGCGCCCAGGCGCTCGTCGACTCACCCCTGGGACGCCGTGGGGGTCTCCCCTGTTCGAGCGCTGTCGAGAACTTGGGGGAGGCACGGCGAGCAGCAGG
>NZ_JBEXSH010001159.1:0-2266 GCF_040613555.1 Streptomyces sp. NPDC006265 | reverse complement strand
GGCCTGTGCTCGCTCTACATCGGCGACCAGGTCCTTCGCATGGCTCTCGCCCTCTTCGTAGAGGATCTGGGCCTTGGCGATCAGGTCCGCACAGACAGCTGTCCACGTCAGGACAATCGCGCCGCGGGCAGATCCGGAGGCGTAGCAGCGGTATGCCTCGCGAACAAGGGGGCGCAGGTCCGGGTTGAACACGCGATTCACGCGCTCTTCAAGGTCGATCATGTTGCCCTCCCGGCGCGCCCGTTCCGCGTTGGCGGTCTTCGGGGACCATGATCCCACCCGGTGAACTTTCAGCGGCTCGGGCTGTGAGGGGGTACGCCAACAGCACGGTCAGGTGGGCCCACGTTCGCCCATTAGCTAGTCCCTGGTACCACTACCTAGCTATGGTGGTGGGTATGGCAAAGCAGACGAACATCCGACTGGACGATGCTGTGAAGGCGGCCGCCGAGGACCGGGCCAAGCGCCGCGGTCTGACCCTGCAGGGGTACGTGGCTGATTTGATCGAGGCCGATGTGAATCAGGCACGTGCCGCCTTCATGGCCGGCGCCGCGACGTTCCTGGCCGGGTACGCGGACGCGTTCGAGGCGGAGGTCGGTGAAGATCGGTACCCCGGTCTTCCGGAGGGACTGGCGGAGAGCGCGCCGAGGGACGCCGCGTGAATCTCCGTGTCGATCTCGCCTGGATCTTGGCAGTGGCGCAGCAGATCCCGGGTGATCCCCAGGTCGTCGATTACGGCGTTCCGGTAGCAGCCGAAGCACGTCATCGGGCGGAGGTCCTGGACCGCGAGGTCTATCCCGAGCCCCATCACAAGGCTGCGGCGCTGCTGTGTGAACTGGCGAGGAACCCCAGCCTTGAGGTGCGCAATCTCTTGTTCGCGGCCACGGTGACGGCGGCCTACCTGTCGGCATGCGGCCTACCGGTGAGCCCTGGGCTGGACACCGTTCTTCCCTTGGCGCGCGCGGCCCGGGACGGGCTCCCGGTGCGGGAGGTCGCCGCTCAGATCAAGACCTGGACGAGCTGATCCAACAGGCTCTTCTGACCGTGCCGTGTCAGGACTGCCGGTCGTCGGCGAGCGGCGGTCGGCCAGTGGGGACGGTGAGGCGTTCTGCCAGGCCCTATGACGAGGACCGCGCCCGACATGAGAATCCAGTGGCCCCTCACGGTCACAGTTCCGATGTGGTGCTCGGCCGGTGGCTGGACACGGCCGCGGCGGGGAAGTCGGGGTGGTCCGTCCACGGGTCAGCCATCGCCGTGAGCGCGTTGAGGATGCAGGTGGCCGCTTCGGTGTTGCCCGTCTGTACCGCGGTGGCGTACTCCTGGCTGAGCGTCTGGGCGTCGCGCCAGGACTGGATGTACGCGTCGTGTCCCTCGGGGTGTCGTTCGTCCCGGAGATCGTCCTGGCGGTCGCGAACGAACTGGTAGATCTCCACACCGGTCTGCAGATCCATCGCTCTCCTCACCAGCGTTACGAGGTTGGGACTGGTCATTGTCCTCTACGCCTCACATCGTCCCGTGCAACCGCCGGTCGCTGAGGCCGGTCTCGCCTCAGGCAGCCGGGCTGTGCCGCGCAAGCGACCGGGGTTGATGAATCATCGCCTGGTGGGGCGTGCGGCGCGGGCTCGTCGCGCAGCTCGGTATGCCTCGGCTGGATCGTGGGAGGCTCCGGGGGCCGGGCGCCATGCGCCTGTGCGCGATCCCTGGTAGAGGGTGAAGGGGAACCAGCGGCCGTCGAGGCCAGGGCGGATCTGGACGCCGGCGGTCGAGTCCGTGATCGCACCGTCGTCGATGTCGATGACGCCGAGGGCGACGGCGCCGGAGGCGCGGATGACCTCGGCGGCGTGTTCCAGCGTGCCCGGAGGGACGGAGGCTGCCGCCAGGGTGCTGTGTACGCCGGCGGAGCCCCCGTGGCGGTAGCCGATCATCATCGCGCGCAGGGCGCCTTCGGTGAGGCCGGTGGCGCGGACGGCGACCGGGAGCCGGTCGATGCCGTGGGGGCTGGCGAGGATCCGCACGCTGTCGGCGAGCTCGTCATGGGGTTGGCCCGGGGCGGCGGACAGGAGGGCGCGGGCACGGTCGGCTGCGTCGTGGACCATCCAGGCCAGATCCTGGGCGCGGGGACCAGGAATGGGCGGGTCCTCGAGGGCGGTGGTGATCGGGACGACGGAATCGAGCTCGAGGTCGGGCGGGGAGTGCGGTGGCCGGTGGGCCCTGCCCGTCCTGCGGCGCATCCTGGGCGACGGCGACCCGTCCACCCAGCGCGTGCTCT
>NZ_JBEXSH010001158.1:0-2268 GCF_040613555.1 Streptomyces sp. NPDC006265 | reverse complement strand
GGGGCCCCCACGTTGATCGGCCCCTGGATCCCGGCCCGCAGCAGCGGCAGGATCTCCGGCGGGGCCTCGATCGGGTAGACGCAGTCGGCCCCGGCGGCGACGTACAGCGCGGCCCGCTCGATGGCCGGGTCGGGGTCGTCGATCCCGCAGGAGAAGGTGTCCACGCGCGCATTGACGAACAGCCGGTCACCGGCCGCCTCCCGCACCTCGGCCAGCCAGGCGGCGTGCACGCGGGGGTCCTTCAGCACACCGTCCTCCGAGTCCTCCAGGTTGCAGCCGACCGCCCCCACCTCCAGCAGCCGCTCCACGAGGTCCTTCGGCGCGAGCCCGTAGCCTCCCCCAAGCTCTCGGCTGCGCTCGAGCAGGGGGGACCCCTACCCACGTCCGCCGACACGGGCACGTCGACGGCCCGGACGATCCGGGCGACCGCCGCGAACATCTCGTCGGCCGGGACCTGCCCGTCCTCGTGGCCGAGCGAGGCGGCGACCCCGGCGCTGGGCGTGGCGAGCGCAGGGAACCCGGCCTCGGCGAACACCCGCGCACTGGCCGCGTCCCACGGCCCGGGCAGCACGAGCGGATCACCGGGAACCCGGCCCCGGTGCAGGGCCCGGAACACATCGGTCTTGGTCATGGCGTGTCATCCCCTGGCGGAATCCGGCGACTCACCATCACCCGGTTCCAGTTGTTGATGGCGACGACCAGCCCGATCAGATGGGCCAGCCGCCTCTCGTCGAAGTGCCGGGCGGCTCGCTCGTACACCTCGTCCGGCACGAACGTGTCCGTGAGGACCGTGACCGCCTCCGTCAGCTCCAGCGCGGCCCGCTCCCGCTCGTCGAAGACGTCCTCCGCCTCCTCCCACGCGGCCAGCAGATCCAACTGCCGCTCGCTCACCCCGTACTCGCGGGCGAGCGCGAGATGCATGTCGAGGCAGAACGCGCAGTGGTTGAGCTGCGAGGCGCGGATGACGACGAGTTCGGCCAGGGCCGGATCGCCGAGCCCCTGCTTCGCGGCGGCGCTCAGAGCCGACATGGCCCGGCCGACCGCCGGGTCCAGCAGCCGGGTCCGGGTCGTCACTTGTACTGGCCGGGCTCGTAGTGCCCCGGCGCCATCCGGCAGGTCACCCCGAACCGGTTCCAGGCGTTGATCACCGTGATCGCGGCGATGACCTGCGCCAGCTCGGCCTCCTCGAAGTGCTTCGCGGCGTTGTCGTAGACCTCGTCCGGCACGAACCCTCCCCCAGAGCCGAAAGCCTGGGAGGTGCCCCCAGTCAGGACCGTCACCGCCTCCGTCAGCTCCAGCGCGGCGATCTCCTTCGCGGTGTAGAAGTGCCGCGACTCGTCCCAGGCGCTGAGCTGCACGATCCGCTCGACGCTCTCACCCGCCGCGAGGGCGTCCTTGGTGTGCATGTCGATGCAGAACGCGCAGTGGTTGATCTGGGAGGCGCGGATCTTCACCAGCTCGTACAGCGTGTGGTCGAGGCCCTTACGGGCGGCGGTCTCCAGCCGGACCATCGCCTTGTAGACCTCGGGCGCGTGCTTGGCCCACTCCAAGCGGGCGGGCCGCTCGGGGGCGTACTCGGCGCTTGCCTGGGGCGTCGTCTCGCCGGTGTGCGTCGTCATGCCCTCGACCCTAAAAGGGAAGCAGCCCAGGAGTATGGTCCATTTCCATGGCAGAACCCTGGGCCACTCTGGGCATCGACCTGCTGGTGGAGCCGACCGGACCGGGCCTGCGCCGGGGTCTGACCGACGCCCTGCGCGAGGCCGTGCGCTCCGGCCGGCTGGCCCCCGGCACCCGGCTGCCCTCCTCCCGAGCACTCGCCGCCGACCTGGGCATCGCCCGCAACACCGTCGCCGACGCCTACGCCGACCTCGTCGCCGAGGGCTGGCTCACCGCCCGGCAGGGCTCGGGCACCCGGGTCGCAGAGCGGGCGGTCGTCCCGCCGTCCGGCACGGCACCCCACCCCCGCGCCCCCGCCCGTCCGGCCTACGATCTGCGCCCCGGCAGCCCCGACCTCGCGTCCTTCCCGCGCACGGAGTGGCTGAAGGCCGCCCGCCGCGCCCTCACGGCCGCCCCGTACCAGGCTTTGGACTACGGCGATCCGCGTGGCCGCCCCGAGCTGCGGGCCGCGCTCGCCGGGTACCTTTCCCGGGCCCGGGGCGTGCGCGCCGACCCCGAACGGATCGTGGTGTGCGCCGGCTTCGCGCACGGCCTGAAGCTGCTCGGTACCGTCCTGCGGGAAACTTCCCCGCCGACCTGATCGCAGCCCAG
>NZ_JBEXSH010001157.1:0-2275 GCF_040613555.1 Streptomyces sp. NPDC006265 | reverse complement strand
CACCGCGAGCAACGTGGTGGCGGCCCGGCTGTCCGAGGACCCCTCCGTAACGGTGTGTGCTGGAGGCCGGCCCGAGCGACGTCGGTGACGACGACGTCCTGCGGCTGGAGCGCTGGATGGGCCTGCCGGAGTCCAACAACGACGCGCCGGGCGACCACCGCGGCCGCACCGGCCCGGTGAAGCTGCGCACGCTGAAGAGCGACGACCCCTGCGGCACGGCCCTGCTTCAGGCGTGCGAGACATGAACACCGCCCGGCACGGCTACCCCACCTCCGAAAACTCGTTCTGCCTCACGCCCAACGTGACGCGGGCGAGGCCCCGGGGGACGGTGCGACTGCGGACCCGGGACTACCGGGACAAGCCGAAGATCGATCCGCGGTACCTCACGCACGAGCACGACGTACGGGCTGAAGCCGGCCCGGCGGATCGCCGGGCGGCCCGCGCCGGGCGGCTGGACGGGGGCCGGGCTGGCGCCCGGCCCGGGGGTGCGCACGGACGACGAACTGCTCGACTACATCCACAAGACGCACAACACCGTCTATCACCCGTCCTGCACCGTGAAGATGGGGGCGGACGACGATCCTTCCGCACCCTTGGACGCGCGGTTGCGGGTGAAGGGGTGCGGGGACTGCGGGTCGCGGACGGGTCGGTCATGCCCGGCCTCGTCACCGCCGATCCCCGCATGACGACCATGATGATCGGCGAGAAGTGCGCGGATCTCCTGAAGGAGGGCGCCTCACGCTCATGACACGGGGCGTTTGTACATCCTGGTCGCCGTGATCTCGCTGTGGACCGCCTCGCCGTCCCGGGGCTGCTGTGGCAGGCCCGGGCGGAGGTGTTCCTCGACGCTGATGTACTTGAGGCCGGCCCTCAGGTCGGCGTCGTTGCGCATGCGGATGACCAGGGGGAACTCGGCCAGCGCGGTGGTGTCGAACAGGCCCGTGGTGTACAGGAGCTGCACACCGAGGGCGTCCGACACCGCCCGCTGGAGTTCCAGCAGGTACGTGGCGTTGGCGCGGCCGATGGGGTTGTCGAGGAACAGCGTGCCGGCGTGCCGGTGCTTGTCGCGGCCCCGGTCGTTCGACCGCAGCGCGGCCATCGTGCAGTAGAGGGCGATGGCCGCGGTGAGGAGCTGGCCGCCGGAGAAGACGTCGCCCATCTGCCCGACGGGGACGCGCTCGGCGCGCAGCACGGCGTCGGGCTTGAGGATCTCGACGGCGACGCCCTTGGGCTCCAGTGCCGCCGCGACACCGCGAAGCAGCAGGGACATGCCGTCACGCCGCAGGTCGGAGTTCTTCTTGACGGCGGCGCGGGTCGCCTCGTCGATGACCTCGCCGAGCCGCTCGGTGAGGGTGGCCTGATCGGGCTCCTCGAAGCGGATGCGGAGGAACTCCTGACCGGACCACTCCCCGAGGCCCTCCGGAAGCCGGGAGAGCCGCTGCGCGGAGCGCAGGGTGGCCAGGGCCGACTCGACCAGGCCGCGCAGGCGGTCCACGATCGAGTCGCGGTTGCGCTCCAGCTGCTCCAGTTCGTCGGTCAGGACGCGGAGCCGGGGCGCGAAGGCGTCCGCCCACTTCTGGGCGTGCTCGGGCAGCGCGGAGGCGGGCAGTTCGCGGATCTGCTGGCGGGCCGGGGTGCGGACCTGCTCGTAGCGCGTGGAGTTGGCGTGCCGGACGAGGATGTCGCTCGCCTCGCGGACGGCGGACTCGGCGGCGGACAGGTCGGCGGCGCAACCGCGCAGGGAGCGACGGGCCTCCGCAGCCGACTGCCGGGCCTCGTCGGGGCTGCCGGGGTAGGGCTCGTGCTCCTCGTGCTCCTCGTCCGGGGTGTGCTCGCGCAGGAGGTCGCGGAGCATGGCAGCGATCTCGTCGAAGCCGCTCGCCGCGTCCTCGGCGGCCCGGTGCGCGTCGAGGAGTTCGGCGTGCGCCTCGCGTGCCTGGTTCAGCGCCTCGGTGTGGGAGGCCAGTTCGGTCGTGGCGGTGCGCAGCAGGGTCTGCGCGTGCTCGGCGTCACGCGGCTGCAGGTCCTCGGGCAGGTCGGTGTGCGTCGCGCCGTCGTCCGCGGGGGCGAGGCGTTCGGCCTCGCCGCGCAGCCGCCCGAGCTGCTCGCTCGCGGTCGACATCCGGGTCTCCAGGAGCTGCACCAGCTCCTCGGCGCGGGCGGCGGCGGCCTGGCGGCTGGGTCCGTACACCGCCGGCACCGGACCGGTCACCCCCTCGCTGGTGGAGGGGCCGTCGATCTTCCGGCGCGGAGGCGAGCTGGTCATCATCTTCGA
>NZ_JBEXSH010001156.1:0-2276 GCF_040613555.1 Streptomyces sp. NPDC006265 | reverse complement strand
CGGGCGGCTGCTCGGCGGCGGGCGCGGGTGCGGCGCTGCCGCCGCCCACGTCCACCGAGATGATCGCCGTGCCCACGTCGACCGTGGTGCCCTCGGGGAAGTGCAGGTCCCGGACCACGCCGTCGTACGGGATGGGCAGCTCGACGGCCGCCTTCGCCGTCTCCACCTCGCAGACCACCTGGCCGTCGGTGACCGTGTCACCGGGCTGGACGTACCACTTGAGGATCTCGGCCTCGGTGAGTCCCTCGCCCACGTCGGGCATCTTGAACTCGCGCACGGACGCTTCCGTCATCGTCGTCACGACCCTCTCCTCAGTACGCCAGCGAGCGGTCGACGGCGTCCAGTACCCGGTCCAGGTTCGGCAGGTACTCCTCCTCCAGGCGGGCCGGCGGGTACGGCGCGTGGTAGCCGCCGACCCGGAGCACCGGGGCCTCCAGGTGGTAGAAGCAGCGCTCCGTGATCCGCGCGGCGATCTCCGCGCCCGACCCGAAGAACACCGGGGCCTCGTGGACGACGACCAGGCGGCGCGTCTTCTCCACCGAGGCCTGGACCGAGTCGAAGTCGAGCGGGGAGACCGAGCACAGGTCCAGGACCTCCAGGTTCTTGCCCTCCTCGGCGGCGGCGTCGGCCACCTCCTGGCAGAGCTTCACCATCGGGCCGTAGGCGGCCAGGGTCAGGTCGGTGCCCTCGCGGACCACCTGGGCCTTGTGCAGCGGGCCCGGGATCGCCTCCGCGTTGACCTCGCCCTTGTCCCAGTAGCGGCGCTTGGGCTCGAAGAAGATCACCGGGTCGTCGCTCTGGATGGCCTGCTGCATCATCCAGTACGCGTCCGACGCGTTCGAGGGGCTGACCACCTTCAGGCCCGCAACGTGCGCGAAGAGCGACTCGGGCGACTCCGAGTGGTGCTCCACCGCGCCGATGCCGCCGCCGTAGGGGATGCGCACGACGACCGGGAGCTTGACCTTGCCCAGCGAGCGGGCGTGCATCTTCGCGAGCTGCGTGACGATCTGGTCGTACGCCGGGAAGACGAAGCCGTCGAACTGGATCTCCACCACCGGGCGGTAGCCGCGCAGGGCCAGGCCGATCGCGGTGCCGACGATGCCCGACTCGGCGAGCGGGGTGTCGATGACGCGGCCCTCACCGAAGTCCTTCTGCAGGCCGTCCGTCACCCGGAAGACGCCGCCGAGCTTGCCGACGTCCTCGCCCATGATCAGGACCTTGGGGTCGGACTCCAGGGCGCGGCGCAGCGACTCGTTGATCGCCTTGGCCAGTGCCATCTTGTCGGCCATCTCAGTTACCCCCCTCATCGGCGAAGGACGCCTGGTACGCGGCGAACTGGGCGCGCTCCTCGTCGACGAGCGCGTGCCCGTCCGCGTAGGCGTTCTCGAAGATCGCGAAGTGGTCCGGGTCCGGCATGGCACGGACCGCCTCGCGCACTCGTTTGCCCAACGCCTCGGACTCGGCCTCCAGTTCCGCGAAGAACCCCTCGTCCGCGTGGTTTGAAGACTCCAGGTAGCGGCGCAGGCGCAGGATCGGGTCCTTGGCCTCCCAGGCCTGGCGCTCCTCGTCGCCCCGGTAGCGGGTCGGGTCGTCGGAGGTGGTGTGAGCGCCCATGCGGTAGGTGAACGCCTCGACGAGGGTCGGGCCCTCGCCGGTGCGGGCCCGCTCCAGGGCCCAGCGGGTGACCGCGAGGACGCCGAGCACGTCGTTGCCGTCCACCCGGACGCCCGGGAAGCCGAAGCCCTGGGCGCGCTGGTAGATCGGCACACGGGACTGCTTCTCGGTCGGCTCGGAGATGGCCCACTGGTTGTTCTGGCAGAAGAACACGACCGGGGCGTTGTAGACCGCGGAGAAGGTGAAGGACTCGGCCACGTCGCCCTGGCTGGAGGCGCCGTCGCCGAAGTACGCGATCACCGCGCTGTCGGCGCCGTCCTTGGCGACGCCCATGGCGTAGCCGGTGGCGTGCAGCGTCTGGGAGCCGATGACGATCGTGTACAGCTGGAAGTTGTTGCTGTTGGGGTCCCAGCCGCCGTTGTTCACACCGCGGAACATTCCCAGCAGGTTGGCCGGGTCGACGCCGCGGCACCAGGCCACGCCGTGCTCGCGGTAGGTCGGGAAGACGTAGTCGTCCTCGCGCGTGGCCCGGCCCGACCCGATCTGGGCGGCTTCCTGGCCGAGCAGCGACGCCCACAGGCCCAGCTCGCCCTGGCGCTGCAGGGAGGTGGCCTCGGCGTCGAAGCGACGGGTGAGCACCATGTCGCGGTAGAGGCCGCGGA
>NZ_JBEXSH010001155.1:0-2278 GCF_040613555.1 Streptomyces sp. NPDC006265 | reverse complement strand
GGGCTTCGGTCCTGACAGCACCTACAACCAGGAGCGTTAGTGTGAGCCCGATGAGCCAGGCGGCACAGTCCGGGACGGCCTCGACTGGGTGATGACGCGCCTCGCGGTGATGAAGGCGCCCGTCGTCCTGCTGCTGGACGACCTGCACTGGGCGGACGTGGAGTCACTGAGCTGGCTTGCCTCGTTCGCGCCCCGGGCGGTGGACCTGTCGATGCTGGTCGTCGTCGCCTTCCGGCCCGAACTGCCCCTTGAGGGGGCGGCCTTCAGCGCGCCCTCCGCGGATCTGGGGAACCGTCCGTTCACCCTGGCGCCGCTCAGTGCCACGGCCGTGGCCCGGATCATCAGGGACGAGGTCGGCGAGGAGGCCGAGGACGGGTTCTGCGAGGAGTGCTGGGAGGTCACCGGAGGAAGCCCGTTCGAGGTCGTGGAACTCTCCATCAGGCTCGGCGAGCGCAACCTCAGGGGCACCGGTGACGATCTGCCCGCGATGCGCGACCTGGCGGCCGCGGTGAAGGGGCCCGGGCTGATCGAGCGGCTGCAGGGCTTCGGCACCACCACCGTCCGCTTCGCCTACGCGGCGGCGATCCTCGGGCAGGCCATCTCTTTGGAACTGGCCGCCCGGATCGCGGCGATCGGCAGCACGGCGGCGGCCGAGGCGACGGAGAAGCTGCGCGCCGCCCGCATCCTGGCCGACGGCGAGGGCCCCGGGGAGAGCCTGGAGTTCGTCCACCCGCTGATCGCCACCACGATCTACCGGTCCATCGGGCCGAGCCTGCGGGAGGGCATGCACAACTCGGCCGCGGAGGCCGTCCGCGCGGCCGGGCTCGGCCACGCCGCCGCGGCCCGGCACCTGCTGGAGGTGCCCTGCGAGGGCAGCTCCGAGGCCGTGGACTGTCTGCGGGAGGCCGCCCGCGAGGCCCTGCACTCGGGTGCCCCGGAAGCGGCCCGACGGCTGTTGAACCGGGCGCTGCAGGAGCCGCCGCCGCCGGAGGAGCGCGCCGCGCTGCTGCACGAACTCGCCTGCGCGACCTTCCTCATCAAGCCCACGGCCACCGTGGCGCATCTGCGGGAGGCGCTCGCGGAACCGGGCATCGACCCCGAGCTGCGCGCCTCGATGGTGTACCGGCTGACCCAGGCGCTGGCCCACACCGACCGGATGGCGGAGGCCGCGACGGTGGCCGCCGAGGAGGCGCAGCGGGCCGCCGTCCATCCCCGGATCCGGCTGCGGATGCAGGGCGACCACTTCGTGTGGAGCGCGTTCCGCACCGACGAGGCGGACTCGTCCGGCCGTTCGCGGGCGCTGGCCCGGCTCGCCGACCGGCTGTCCTGCCGCGGCCTGGAGGAGCGTTACATCCTCGGGTCGCGCGCCTGGGACGCCATGATGTGCGGCGAGCCCCGGCAGAAGGCGCTCGCGTACGCCGAGGAGGCCCTGCGCGGTGGGCTGAGCTGGACTCATGAGAACCGGGGCTTCGAGGTGCCCGTCTCGGTCGCGCTGGTGTTCATGTACTGCGACCAGCCGCGACGGGCGGAGGAACTGTTCGCGAAGGGCATGGCCGAGTGCGAGTCGAAGGGCTGGCGCGGCTCCCATCTGGCCCTGGGCCAGACGCTCTCCGGATACATCCGGTACCGCCGCGGCTGCCTGGCCGAGGCCGAGAACCTGGTGCGGGAGGGCCTGGGCATCGCCGACCGGGTGGAAGGCGCGGTGCCCGCCCAGTGGTTCGCCATCGGCATCCTGATCCAGACCCTGCTGGCCCGGGGCCGTGTCGTGGCGGCACGCCGGCTCGCCGACAAGTACCAGTACGGCGACATCATCCCGAACGCCGTCATCTACCCCGATCCGCGCACCGTCCACGCCGAGCTCCTTCTGGCGGAGGGCCGGCCCGAGGAGGCCGCGCCCCTGCTGTTCCGCGTCGGCGAGTGGCTGGAGAGCCGGGACTGGCGCAACCCCGCGTGGTGCCCCTGGCAGCTGGGGCTGGCCTCGGCTCTGTCCCGCAGTGCTCCCGACCGGGCGGTGCGCCATGCGCAGGCCGCCGTGAAGCGCGCCCGGGACTTCGGCGCGGCGTCCGCGATCGGCCAGGCCCTGCACACCCAGGCGGAGGTGACGGGCGGTGAGGCGGGGCTCGATCTGCACGCGCAGGCCGTCGACCACCTCCAGCGGTCGCCCGCCGCGTACGAACTGGCCCGTGCCCTGGTCGGTCACGGCGCCGCGCTGGCCCGCGTCGGCCGGCTGCACGACGCCGCCGACCGGCTCTACCAGGGTCTGGAAGGCGCCGTGCAT
>NZ_JBEXSH010001154.1:0-2279 GCF_040613555.1 Streptomyces sp. NPDC006265 | reverse complement strand
GGTAGTCGGCGGCGGCCAGACCGGTCTGCCCGGGGTGGCGGGTGGCGTCCACGGGCACGACCCACGGCTGGTCGGGCAGGGCCGGTGGCCGGGTGGCGTCGTCCAGGAGCCGGGCCATGCGGCGGGCGCTTGAGGTGATGTGGCCGTGCTCGCGTGGTGAGATCCGGCGCGGCCGGCCGGCGGGCCACATCAGCACGAGGCCGCCCCAGGGGCGGCGTACGCCGGTCAGCGGGATGGCGGCCAGGGCGAACGGGTAGGGCAGGACAGCGGCGGCGCGGGGGTAACGGCGGGCCATCTCCTCCTGGCCGGCGACGCTGACCAGGGTGTCATCGTGGATCGCGTCGGCGACCGGGACCGGCGCGTTGAGGGGCAGCCGCTGCCAGGGCGCGGAGAAGGCCAGCGGCAGACCGCACAGGGCCACCAGGCGTAGCATCGGCTCGGCCTCCTCGATGAGGTAGAGGCCGCCGATGGAGGCGCCGGTACCGCGCACGGTGTCGGCCAGTGCCACCCCCAGGGCGTCGTCCAGCGATCCGGCGGCGCCGGGGTGCTCCTTGCTCCCGGGCATGGTGTCCTCCCGCTCCTGCCCGGACGCCACGTCTGGTGGAGCGTGCGGGCATGTCCTCCGTACGGGTGCCCGGTTTGTGGCCGAATGTGCAGGCTCGGGGTGTGGTCACTGCCGGGGGCGGCGATGCGGCCTATTCGAGCGGACGGCCGTGCACGCGGGCGTCGGCTGGCAGAATCGGGAGCCCTGGACGGCATCGGGAGGCCGCCTTGCTGACCCTGACATCGCAGGACCCGTTGGCCGTCGCCGTCACGGAGGCGATACGGGCCGGGGACCTGCCCGGGCTGAGGCGACTGCTCGCCGACCACCCCGGTCTGGCCACCGCGCGCGTCACCGAGCAGGGCGAGGACGGCAAGGGCACGCGCACTCTGCTGCACATCGCGGCCGACTGGCCCGGTCATTTCCCCAGGGGTGCGGAGGTCGTCACGGCCCTGGTGGCCGCCGGGGCCGATCCCAGGGCCCGCTTCGACGGTGCGCACGCGGAGACGCCGCTGCACTGGGCCGCCGGCAACAACGACGTGCCCGTGCTGGACGCGCTCATAGCGGCCGGGGCCGACATCGAGGCGCCCGGGGCGGTCATCGGCGGTGGCGGCCCGCTCGCCGACGCGCGGGGATTCGGCCAGTGGCGCGCGGCGCACCGGCTGATCGAACACGGCGCCCGCGTCACCCTCCAGGACGCCGCCACGCTCGGCCTGCTCGACCGGGTCCGGGCCTTCGTCGAGGCGGACGAGCCACCGTCACCGGACGAGATCACCAGCGCCTTCTGGGGCGCCTGCCACGGCGGGCACCTGCCCACCGCGCAATACCTCCACCAACAGGGCGCCGACCCTCAGTGGTGCGGCTACGACGGCATGACACCGCTCGACATCGCCCGCGCCCAGAACGCCGACGACGTCGTGCGGTGGCTGCGTGACCTGGGCGCGGCGAGGCAGGCCTCCGGCGGGGCGCCTCACAGGCAGTAGCGCACGAGCCATTCGTCCTGGTTGTAGGCGGTGCGCGCCGGGTCGGGCACGCTGGCCGCCCGCTCCTCGACCATGTCCTCCACGCGCACCGGCTCCGGCAGTGTCCCGAAGCGGGCCCGGCGGGCGGCACCCTCCGCCTCGCCCCCCTGCTGCGACGTCGCCTCGTCCACGGCGATTCCCCTCTCCGGCTGGTCGGTCCGACCGTTCGGCCCTTGGTGGGCAAAGAGTTGACGTGCGAGCGGGGCGCTTGGTTCCCGCCGCGTCGCTCAGCCGTAGCAGTCGCGCTGCCACCGGTGCCCGGCGAGGGTGGCGAGCTGCTCGTCCGTGAGCGGCCGGCCGTCGCTCAGGCCGGCATTGCGCTCGACGTTGCGGACGCTGCGCATCCCCGGGATGACGGTCGAGACGGCGAGGTGGCTCAAAACGAAGCGCAGCGCCGTCTCGGCCATGTCGTCCGCGTCGATGCCGAGGTCGGCGCAGATCGCCGCGACACGTCGCTCGACCTGGGCGGGGCGATCGTCGCGGAAGTAGCGGTTGCGGAAGTCGCCCTCGGGAAGGTCGCGCCGGCCGTGACCCGCCCGGTCAATCCGCCCTCGCCGAGGGCGACGCGCACGATGCCGCCGACGCCGCACTCCGCGCGGGCGGGAAGCAGGTTCTCGGCCGGGGCCTGGTCGAAGATGTCCTAGCTAGTGCCGCGGCAGGCAACGTTTGCCCGTTGAGGAGCGGCGTCCGGTGCGTGCTCTCGGCGTGCCGGCCGG
>NZ_JBEXSH010001153.1:0-2281 GCF_040613555.1 Streptomyces sp. NPDC006265 | reverse complement strand
CCGGCGCCGCGCCCGCCGCCGGCCCGGTCCCGCTCGTGGTGTCGCCGACCCGCCGCTCGGTGCCCTGCCCCCGACGATGACGTGGGCGTACTCGACGCGCTCCTGGGCGAGGCGTTCGGCGCGCTCGCGCTGCGACTCCTCGCGCGTCGGCATCAGCTCCTCCAGGCCGGTGAGCTGATCGAGCGGGTCGAGTTCGCGCTTCCTGCGGGGGCGGGCCGGGGCGCCGAGGACGGCCTGGAGCTCGTCGAGGAGGGCGATGTCGTGCACCGTGCGGCCCTCGCGCCGCAGCGAGCGGGCGACCTTGCGGACCTCGCCGGGGTTGAGGATCCGCCGGGCCCAGCGGCCGAGGCGCCGTTCGTCGGCCATGGCGTCCAGGACGGCCGCCGGGGTCAGCTCCGGCCACCAGGCGTCGAGGAAGGCGATGAAGGCGTCCTCGGAGGTGATGTCCTCGTCGAAGGAGGAGCGCAGCTCGGCCGCGAGTTCCGGGTCGGAGTGCCGGCCGGCCGCGCCGGACTGCTCCCACAGCGCGTCCAGGAGCAGCTTGCGGGCGCGGGGGCGCAGCAGGTTCACCGGTGCGGTGCCGCCGAGGGCGGAGCGGCGGATGCCGTCCAGCTCCCGGCCCTCCAGCTCCAGGCGGCGGCCGAAGGCGACCACGCGCAGCCGGGCCGGCGGATCGTTCAGCTCCAGGGCGCCGCGCGCGGCCTTGCGCAGCACCTTGAGCATGCGGGAGGAGCCCTTGGCACGGGCCACGGACGGGGAGTCGTAGAGCGTGGCCTCGCTGCCTTCGACCAGGGAGCCGATGGCGCGGATGGCGACCTGGCCCTCCTCGCCGAGGGAGGGCAGCACGCCCTCGGTGTAGGCGACGAGCAGCGGGGTGGGCGAGACGATCAGGATGCCGCCCGCGTAGCGGCGCCGGTCCTGGTAGAGGAGGTAGGCCGCGCGGTGCAGGGCGACGGCGGTCTTGCCGGTGCCGGGACCGCCCTCGACGTACGTGACGGAGGCGGCGGGGGCGCGGATGACCAGGTCCTGCTCGGCCTGGATGGAGGCGACGATGTCGCGCATGGTGTGGCTGCGGGCCTGGCCGAGCGCGGCCATCAGGGCGCCGTCGCCGATGACGGGCAACTCGTCGCCGTCGAGGTACGCCGTCAGCTCGGGGCGCATCAGGTCGTCCTCGACGCCCAGCACCCGGCGGCCCTTGGAGCGGATGACGCGGCGCCGGACGACACGGCCGGGGTCGACCGGGGTGGAGCGGTAGAAAGGGGCCGCGGCCGGGGCCCGCCAGTCGATGACCAGCGGCGTGTAGTCCTGGTCGAGGACGCCGATGCGGCCGATGTGCAGGGTCTCGGCGATGTCGGCGGTGTTGTCGGGGCGTACGGCCCCCTGCGCCGGCTCGACGGCGGTGTACGCACCGTCGGGGCCCTTCTTGCCGTCCTTGCCGGTCAGCAGGTCGATACGGCCGAAGAGGAAATCCTCGAACTCGTTGTTCAGCCGGTTGAGGTGGATGCCCGCGCGGAAGACCTGGGCGTCCCGCTCGGCGAGTGCGCCGGGGGTGCCGACCTGGCCGCGCCGGGCCGCGTCCTGCATGAGGAACTCCGCCTCGTGGATCTTCTCCTCGAGGCGCCGGTACACCCGGTCCAGGTGTTCCTGTTCGACGCTGATCTCCCGGTCACGAACCGAATCGTGCACCGAACCGACCGCGTCTTGTCTCTGAGCCTGAACGGCCACCGGGCCCCCTTCTGACGTGCTGGGCAGCCGTCAACCGTACGCGAAGGGGACCCCCGGAAGCTACGGGCCGGCGGGCAGGCGCGGGACCTGTTGCCCCAATGGCGCCTGCCGTACGGCCGAACAGTCCTACGCGTCGACCTCGACCAACCGCTTGCCGTCGAAGGTCACGACCTCGAAGTGGTCGATCTCGTTCGGCTCGAAGGCGGCGCCGCCCTGGACGTACAGGGGTTCCTTGGCCTTGTCGGACTTGGCGTCCTGGAGGCCGTAGCCCCACTCCGGGACGGACCAGGAGGACAGGGTCTCGCGCTCGCCGTTCTTGCCGACCGCGACGAGGGCGCACTTGAGCGGGCCCTCGACGTTCTTCAGCTCCAGGACCATGCCCGTGCCCCAGTCCTTCTTCTGGAGGGCGACGGTGGCGGAGACCTTGGTGTTCGGGTCGGTGGCGGTGATCTTGTCGGAGATGCCCTCGAAGGCGGCCTTGGCGGGGCTCGCCGCGAGAGGGCGGTTCTCCGCGCCGCTGCCGCCGTCGCCGCCGCGCTGGACCCGTACGTGCGCC
>NZ_JBEXSH010001152.1:0-2290 GCF_040613555.1 Streptomyces sp. NPDC006265 | reverse complement strand
AAGGGCTGGACGCTGGGCCCGAACTTCGAGGGCCGCAACGCCACGCACCAGATGACCGAGGAGGTCGTCGCCGCCGTCGCCGGGGCGAGCCCGGCCGACGTCGACACCGCCGTCACCTGGGCCGCCAGGGCACAGCGGACCTGGGCCGCCCTGCCCCCCGCGGACCGCGCCCGGCTGCTGCGCCGCTTCGCGGCCACCGTCGACGAGCACCTGGAGGAGCTGGCACGCCTGGAGGTCCGGGAGGCCGGCCACCTCATCGGCAACGCCCGCTGGGAGGCCGGCAACGTCCGTGACCTGCTGGACTACGCGGCCGGGGGAGTGGAGCGGCTCACCGGCCGGCAGATCCCGGTGCCCGGCGGACTGAACGTCACGATCCTCGAGCCGCTCGGCGTCGTCGGCGTGATCGCGCCCTGGAACTTCCCCCTGCCGATCGCCGCCTGGGGCACCGCCCCCGCCCTCGCGGCCGGCAACGCGGTCATTCTCAAGCCCGCCGAGACCACGCCCCTCACCGCGCTGCGCCTCGCCGAACTCGCCCTGGAGGCCGGGCTCCCGGAGCACCTCTTCCAGGTCCTGCCCGGACGCGGCGACATCACGGGCGACGCCCTGGTCCGGCACCCCGGCGTCGCCAAGATCGTCTTCACCGGCTCCACCCGGACCGGGACACGCGTCGCGGCCCTCGGCGCCGAGCAGGTCAAGCCCGTCACCCTCGAACTCGGCGGCAAGAGCCCCAACATCGTCTTCGCCGACGCAGATCTGAAGACCGCCGTCGACCCCTTCTCCTTCCTCGACAACTCCGGCCAGGACTGCTGCGCCCGCACCCGCGTCCTGGTCCAGGAGTCCGTCTACGACGAGGTTCGCGAGCTGCTCGCCGACGCCCTGTCCGCTGTGGTGGTGGGCGACCCGTCCGACGAGAAGACCCAGATGGGCCCGCTGATCTCCCGGCAGCAGCTCGACCGGGTCCGGGGCTTCGTACCGGACGGCGCCCCGGCCCTGCGGGGCAGCGCACCCGAGGGGCCGGGCTTCTGGTTCCCGCCGACCGTCCTCACCGGGGAGAGCCCCGACTCGGCCGCCGCCTGCGAGGAGATCTTCGGCCCCGTCGCCGTCCTGCTGCCGTTCACCGACGAGCAGGACGCGATCCGCCTCGCCAACGGCACCCCCTACGGCCTCTCCGGCTCCATCTGGACCCGCGACGTCGGCCGCGCCCTGCGTGTCTCCCAGGCCGTCCGCGCCGGCAACCTCTCGGTCAACTCCCATGCCAGCGTCCGCTACTGGACCCCGTTCGGCGGCTACAAGAAGTCCGGCGTCGGCCGCGAGCTCGGCCCCGACGCCCTGGCCGCCTTCACCGAAACCAAGAACGTCTTCATCAGCACGGAGGGCCCCGCACAGTGACTGCCCAGGAGAACATCTGCCGCCGCCTGGTCGGCCGTACCGCCGTCGTCACCGGAGCCGGCAGCGGCATCGGTCTCGCCGCCGCCCGCCGCCTCGCCTCCGAGGGCGCCCACGTCGTCTGCGGCGACGTCGACGACACCCGCGGCAAGGCCGCCGCCGAGGAGGTCGGCGGCACCTTCGTGAAGGTCGAGGTGACCGACCCCGAGCAGGTCGAGGCCCTCTTCCAGACCGCCTACGACACCTACGGCAGCGTCGACATCGCCTTCAACAACGCCGGCATCTCCCCGCCCGACGACGACTCCATCCTGGAGACCGGCCTGGAGGCCTGGAAGCGCGTCCAGGAGGTCAACCTCACCTCCGTCTACCTGTGCTGCAAGGCAGCCATTCCCCACATGCGGCGCCAGGGCCGGGGCTCGATCATCAACACCGCCTCCTTCGTCGCCAGGATGGGCGCGGCCACCTCCCAGATCTCCTACACGGCCTCCAAGGGCGGCGTCCTCGCCATGTCCCGTGAACTGGGCGTGCAGTTCGCCCGGGAGGGCATCCGCGTGAACGCCCTGTGCCCCGGCCCGGTCAACACCCCCCTCCTCCAAGAGCTGTTCGCCAAGGACCCGGAGCGGGCCGCGCGCCGCCTGGTGCACATCCCGCTGGGCCGGTTCGCCGAGGCCGAGGAGATCGCCGCCGCCGTGGCCTTCCTGGCCAGCGACGACTCCTCGTTCGTGAACGCCACCGACTTCCTGGTCGACGGCGGGATCGCGGGGGCGTACGTCACACCCCTGTAGGCGAGTGTCCGCAGGGCCCGAGCGCCCTACAGTGCCGGGATGAGCATGACGCCGCCGCCCGGCTGGTATCCCGACCCGCACGCCCCGCACCTGCAGCGCTGGTGGGACGGCACGGCCTG
>NZ_JBEXSH010001151.1:0-2292 GCF_040613555.1 Streptomyces sp. NPDC006265 | reverse complement strand
CACGCCGTCCAGGATCACCGGCGTACGCAGGGACGCGCCGCCGAGGAGGAGACCGACGATGGCGGCGTGCTCGAAGCCGCCGATCGCGGCGAGCACGCCGATCGGGTCGGCCGGGTCCGGCTGGTGGAGTTCCAGGGCGCGGCGCACGACCTCCGTCTTGCGGGCGAGGGTCTCGTCGTTGATGCCGGTGCCCCGGCCCGTGACCTCGGCCGGGTCCGCACCCGTGAAGACGGAGATCAGGGCGGCGGACGCGGTGGTGTTCGCGATGCCCATCTCACCGGTCAGCAGGGCCTTGTTGCCGGCGGCGACCAGGTCGCGGGCCGTCTCGATGCCGACCTCGATGGCCTGCCTGGCCTCCTCGCGGGTCATTGCGGGGCCGGTCGTCATGTCGGACGTGCCGGCACGGATCTTGCGGGGCAGCAGACCCGGGGTGGCGGGCAGGTCGGCCGCGACGCCGACGTCCACGATGCAGACCTCGGCACCGACCTGGGTGGCGAAGGCGTTGCAGACGGCCCCGCCGCCGAGGAAGTTGGCCACCATCTGCGCCGTGACCTCCTGCGGCCAGGGGGTGACGCCCTGGGCGTGCACGCCGTGGTCGCCCGCGAAGATCGCGACGGCCGCGGGCTCCGGGATGGGCGGCGGGCACTGGCGGGACAGGCCGGACAGCTGCGCGGAGATGATCTCCAGCATGCCCAGCGCTCCGGCCGGCTTGGTCATACGCTTCTGGCGCTCCCACGCCTCGCCGAGCGCCTTGGCGTCCAGCGGGCGAATCTGCGCGACGGTCTCGGCGAGCAGGTCGTGGGGTTCCTCTCCGGGCAGGGCACGGCGGCCGTATGTCTCTTCGTGCACGACCCAGGACAGCGGGCGGCGCTTGGACCAGCCGGCCTGCAACAGCTCGGGCTCGTCCGGGAACTCGTCGACGTAGCCGACGCACAGGTAGGCGATGATCTCCAGGTGCTCGGGCAGACCGAGGGCACGGACCATCTCGCGCTCGTCGAAGAAGCTGACCCAGCCGACGCCGAGGCCTTCGGCGCGGGCGGCGAGCCAGAGGTTCTCCACGGCCAGGGCGGCCGAGTAGGGAGCCATCTGGGGCTGGGTGTGGCGGCCGAGGGTGTGGCGGCCGCCGCGGGTCGGGTCGGCGGTGACGACGATGTTCACCGGCGTATCGAGGATGGCCTCGATCTTCAGTTCCTTGAACTGCTTGGCCCGGCCCTTGGGGAGGGACTTCGCGTAGGCGTCGCGCTGGCGCATGGCCAGCTCGTGCATCGCGCGCCGGGTGTCGGCGGAGCGGATGACGACGAAGTCCCAGGGCTGCGAGTGGCCGACGGAGGGCGCGTGGTGGGCGGCCTCCAGGACGCGCAGCAGCACCTCGTGCGGGATCGGGTCGCTGCGGAAGCCGTTGCGGATGTCGCGGCGTTCGCGCATGACCTTCAGGACGGCCTCGCGCTCGGCGGGGTCGTAGCCGGGGGCCGCGGGGCCGGTGGACTGTCGGGCTTCTGCCACAGCGGCCGCACTCTCTTCTCGGCGTTCCTGGTCGGCCAGGTCTTCCTGTTCGGCGGCCCGGGTGTCCAGGTCGTCGGCGTTCTGAGCGAGTTCGGCCTCGCCGTCGCGGGGTGCCGGGACGGAGACCGCGGGGGCGGGGGGCTCCAGCGTCTCGGGCGCGGGCGGCTGGGACTGCTGCGGGCCCTGCATGTGCTGCTCGGGCTGCTCGTCCGTGGCCGGGGTGGGGAGCACGACGGTCACGTCCTCGGTGGGGGCCGGGGTCTCCGGGGCGGGGGCGGGCTCGACAGCGTCGGGGGCGGCGGAGGCGGGGGCGGCTGGGGCCGCCTCGGGGGCCTGCGCCTCGGGGGTTTCGGGGACCTCGGAGGTTTCGGGTGCCTCGGGTGCCTGAGGTACTTCGGGTGCCTGAGGTACTTCGGGTGCCTGAGGTACTTCCGGTGCCTGAGGTACTTCCGGCGCCTGAGGTACTTCCGGCGCCTGCGGTACTTCCGGCGCCTGAGGTACTTCCGGTGCCTGCGGTACTTCCGGTGTTTCGAGTACCTCGGGTGCCTCAGCGGGGGCGGGGGCCTCGGTGGGAACCGTTGCCGCGAGGGCGGTGGCTTCCGGGGCTTCCGGCGTGGCGGGGGCGGACGCGGGTGCGTCGGCAGGTGCGGCGGCCTGGGCCACCGGCTCCGGTGCGGCCGGAGTGGCGACGGACTCGGGCGCCGGGGCCGGCGGCTCGGGGAGGGCGACGGCTTCGACGGACGGAGCGGCCGCTTCCGGGACGACCGGTCCGGCGGACGGCGCCACGGC
>NZ_JBEXSH010001150.1:0-2301 GCF_040613555.1 Streptomyces sp. NPDC006265 | reverse complement strand
AAGAACCCGCCGTCGATCAGACGCTTCAGCTTCAGCAGGCCCGGGAGGAAGAGCTTGTCCTGGACGACGCCGTGCTTGATGCCGGCCTCGTTCGCCAGCCGGGCGAGGGCCAGGGCGCCGTCGAGGCCGGTGGCGGTCGGCTTCTCGGTGTAGAGGTGCTTGCCGGCCGCGATGGCCTTCTTCAGCGCCTCCTCGCGGGCGGAGGTGACCTGCGCGTCGAAGTAGATGTCCACCGTCTCGTCGGCGAGGACCGCGTCCACGTCCGTCGACCAGTGCTCCAGCCCGTGCTGCTCGGCCATCGCCTTCAGCGCGTGCTCCCGGCGGCCGACCAGGATCGGCTCGGGCCACAGCACGGTGCCGTCGCCGAGGTCGAGGCCGCCCTGCTCGCGGAGGGCGAGGATGGAGCGGACCAGGTGCTGGCGGTAGCCCATGCGCCCGGTCACGCCGTTCATGGCGATACGCACCGTCTTGCGTGTCACGTCGTTCCCTTCGTACGCGGTCGTCGCGCCGCGTACGCCCCACCGGTCACGGGCGGCCCGGTGGGTCACCCGTGGACTGGTGAGCGTTGCAGCAAGCGCTTTCTATATACGAAGAAGCTAGCCTCTGAACCGCGGTCCGGACAAGACCGTGACCAGGACGAGTTGTTCGAGGGGGCGAACAACCCGGGGTCGGGGGCTTAAGGTCTGCACGGAACCTTGGCCATGGCTTCGTCGGGACAGGGGCGGTCGACCTGCTGTTCCCTTCGGAACCATGGCCCGTGGTCTGGGTGTGTACGAGGGCGGAGACGAGACGAGATGCGCGACCGGAGGACGACGAGATGACGGTGACCCTGGCGGACGTGGCGGCCCGCGCGCAGGTCTCGCCCGCGACGGTGTCGCGCGTGCTGAACGGGAACTACCCCGTGGCCGCGTCCACCCGGGAGCGGGTGCTGAAGGCCGTGGACGAGCTGGACTACGTGCTCAACGGCCCCGCCAGCGCCCTGGCCGCCGCCACCTCCGACCTGGTCGGGATCCTGGTGAACGACATCGCCGACCCGTTCTTCGGGATCATGGCGAGCGCGATCCAGGCCGAGATCGGCGGCCCGGGCGGCCGGGCGGGCGGGGAGCGGCTCGCGGTGGTCTGCAACACGGGCGGCTCCCCGGAGCGGGAGCTGACGTATCTCACGCTGCTGCAACGGCAGCGGGCCGCGGCCGTGGTGCTGACCGGCGGGGCGATCGAGGACGCGGTGCACCAGGCGGCCATGGACGCGAAGGTGCGGAAGCTGGTGGAGGCCGGGACTCGGGTCGTGCTCTGCGGACGCCCGCCGGCGCCGGAGGCCGGGGCGATCGCGTTGACCTTCGACAACCGCGGCGGCGGGCAGGAGCTGACCGAGCACCTCATCGGGCTCGGACACCGGCGGCTCGGTTACATCGCCGGCCCCGAGGAGCGCACGACCACGCGGCACCGGCTGGAAGGACACCGGGCCGCGCTGGCCGCGCACGGGATCGAGGAGGACCCCCGGTGGACGGTGCACGGCCGCTACGACCGGCGGTCCGGCTACGAGGCGACGCTGGAGCTGCTGCGGCGTGACCCGTCGCTGACGGCGGTTGTCGCGGCGAACGACTCCGTCGCCCTGGGGGCGTGCGCCGCCCTGCGGGACTCGGGCCTGCGGATCCCGGAGGACGTGTCGGTGGCGGGGTTCGACGATCTGCCGTTCAGCATCGACGCGGTGCCGTCGCTGACGACGGTGCGGCTGCCGCTGGCGGAGGCCGGGGCCCGGGCCGGACGGATCGCGATGGGGCGCGAGGAGGCGCCGCCCGGGGGGATCGCCGCGGTGCGGGGGGAGTTGATGGTGCGGGGGTCCTCCGGGGTGCCGCGGTCTTCTTGAGGTGCGGCGGCTTGAGGGGGGCTCGGCGTCGCGGCCGGTGGGTTCGGGGCTGGGGCTCTGGGGGGCTCGGGGGTGTTGATGCCGGCGGGTTCGGGGCTGTGGCTCTGGGGGGGGGCTCCGGGGTGTTGATGCCTCGGGGGTGTCGGGGCTGTGGCTGGACAGGGTGCGGCGTCGATGCCGGTCGCGGCCGTGCTGTGGCTCGTCGCGTGCTCGGCGTCGGTGTGCGGGCCGTGTGACGGTTGCCGCCGCCAGGAACCTGCTTCGGCCTGAACGGCCTCGGCCCTCATCCGTCCGACGCCCGCCGGGCAGGTACCTCTGGTCAGGCTCCTCCGGGCAGCCACCTCAGGGCGGGCCCCGCCTGGGCGGCCACCTCCGGGGCGGGCCCGCCTGGGAAGGCCCTGGGCCTGCCCGCCGGGCAGGCCCCGCCGGGCAGG
>NZ_JBEXSH010001149.1:0-2307 GCF_040613555.1 Streptomyces sp. NPDC006265 | reverse complement strand
TCCGCTCGAGCAGGGGGTACCCCCACTCGCCGCACCGGCCGAAACCCCGAGTACGTCCAGTACGAGGGCTTCCGGCCGGCACGCCGAGAGCACGCGCCGGACGCCGCTCCTCAACGGGCAAACGTTGCCTGCCGCGGCACTAGACGGCGAAAGGCCGCTCCCCATGTGATCCGCGTCATCGCGTGGGGGGCGGGCGGCGGTCCGTGAGACCCTTGGTGCCAAGTGCCCGCCGACCGAAAGCCTTGTAGTGACCGTGACCGACCGCTCTCACGAGCTGATCAACACCGCCGCCCAGGCGGCCGCCGACAAGCTGGCCCACGACATCGTCGCCTACGACGTCAGTGACGTGCTGTCCATCACGGACGCCTTCCTGCTGGCCTCGGCGCCCAACGACCGCCAGGTCAAGGCGATCGTCGACGAGATCGAGGAGCGCCTCTCGAAGGAACTCGGCGCCAAGCCGGTGCGCCGCGAAGGCGACCGCGAGGCCCGCTGGGTCCTGCTCGACTACGTCGACATCGTCGTCCACGTCCAGCACAGCGAGGAGCGCGTCTTCTACGCCCTGGAGCGCCTGTGGAAGGACTGCCCCGAGGTCGAGCTGCCCGAGGAGGCCAAGGCCACCCGCGGGAAGGCCGAGGAGCACGCCAAACTGCGGGCGGCCGAGGAGGCGGCGGAGCTGGACGGTGACTGGCGGTGACCTCCCTCAGTGAGGCGTCCGCCGGGAAGGGCCGAGGCCGTCGCATCATCCTGTGGCGGCACGGCCAGACCTCGTGGAACGTGGAGCGCCGTTTCCAGGGCAGCACGGACGTCGAGCTGACCGAGACCGGTCTCGCCCAGGCCCGCCGCGCCGCCCGGCTGCTCGCCTCCCTGAAGCCGGACGCGATGGTCGCCTCCGATCTCCGTCGCGCCGCGGCCACGGCCGCCGAGCTGGCCACGCTGACCGGCCTCGACGTCACCCACGACGAGGCGCTGCGCGAGACCTACGCGGGTGCCTGGCAGGGCCTGACGCACGAGGAGATCATCGCCCGGTACGGCGAGGAGTACGCCGCGTGGAAGCGCGGCGAGCCTGTCCGCCGCGGTGGCGGCGAGCTGGAGACCGAGGTCGCCGACCGCGCCGCCCCCGTGGTGCTCCGGCACGCCGAGAAGCTCCCCGAGGACGGCACGCTCGTCGTGGTCAGCCACGGCGGCACGATCCGCACCACCATCGGCCGCCTGCTGGGTCTCGATCCCCACCACTGGGAGAGCCTCGGCGGACTCTCCAACTGCTGCTGGTCCGTGCTCGGCGAAGGCGCCCGCGGCTGGCGGCTGCTGGAGCACAACGCCGGCACCCTGCCGGAACCGGTGCTCGGCGACGACGACTGACCCCGGATTTCACTTTCCGGCAGGTCGCAGGCTAAAGTTCTTCTTGTTCGCCCCGCCAGGCGGGGAGAGCACAAGGGGCTATAGCTCAGTTGGTAGAGCGCCTGCATGGCATGCAGGAGGTCAGGAGTTCAATTCTCCTTAGCTCCACGTCAAGATCCCGTTCCCGCTCAGGGTGCGGGATTTTTCGTGCTCCGGCTTGAGTCGCTCGGGCTCGCTGAGGCGTATACCTCTACGGCCCCGCCGGGTGCCGTGTCCGGACTGGTACTGAGGCGTCGCTGACCGTATTGGTCCGGCCGTGGCAGAATCAAACGGCCGGAAGGGGGCGCGGCCCGACGGGAGGAGTAGCGATGCCTGCGAGCATCCTCGAGGAGGTCGACCACCTCCTCGAAGCAGCGATCACACGGGACATGTCCACCCGCCTCAGCTGCCCTTCCTGCGGTTCCGCGCATGTGGCCCAGATGCTCGGCGACAACGGCGGGATTTCCTACGTGTGCACGGCCTGCGGCCACAGCTGGAGCTGATCGATGGGTGCACACAGGCGGAAGTGCGACTGGTGCGGCAGCGGGACTCCGATCGTCCGCGACATGGAGCCGATCAATCCCGACTACCAGTACTGGTGCGAGGAATGCGCGCGGGCGCTGATCATAAAAGGCGACCCGATCGAGACGTACCGCGAGTTGGAGGGCGAGCCGATCTACGGCCGGCTCCTGGAGGAGCACTGCACGCTCAAGCGGTTCTATTCGTTCGTCACGGCATAACGGGCATTTCGGGTAAAGTGAAACCGATTTGGCGTTGGGCCTGATGGGCCAGTAATGTTGGCGTCGCCGCCGGGGGAACCCGGCGGAGCACCGGCAAGGGGCTATAGCTCAGTTGGTAGAGCGCCTGCATGGCATGCAGGAGGTCAGGAGTTCAATTCTCCTTAGCTCCACAGCAGATGAGAAGGCGGGC
>NZ_JBEXSH010001148.1:0-2318 GCF_040613555.1 Streptomyces sp. NPDC006265 | reverse complement strand
GTCACGTCGAGCGTGCTGCCGATGCGCCGGCCGGCCTCGGCGATCAGCCGGAGTCGCTTGCGGGCCCAGAACTGCTCGGTCATGTCGTGCGCCGAGAGACAGACGGCCCGGACGGTGCCGTCGTGGTCGCGCAGCGCGGAGACGAAGACCGACCAGGCGTGCGCATGGTTCTCGCCGGGCGCGCGCAGGTAGTTCTCCTGGTGCTCCGGCTCGCCGGTGCGCAGGACCCGGGCCATGCTGCGTTCCGCCCGCAGGCCGGCGTCGTGGTCGATGATCTCGGACACGCGCAGGCCCCGCATCTCCTCCTCGGTGAGCGCCGTGGACCGCTCCATGTCGGCGTTGGCCCGGCGCAGCCTGAGCCGGGTGTCGTAGATCGCCTGGGCGCAGCACGGGGACTGGGCGAAGCTCCAACTCACGAGGGATTCGTCGAGACCGGCCGGTGGCTGCCGGTCGGTCAGGGCCGAGACGATGAGCCAGGCGGGGGCGTCCGCGCCGGGCGGTCTGTGGTGGGCGAGGATCCTGACCGTCAGTCTCCGGCCGTCACGGTGGCGGAGCGCCACGTCGCCGTTCCAGCGGGGCAGCCCGGTGAGCGTGGGCAGACCTCCCCGCACCGGGATCGGCTCGGCCAGCAGATCCGCGGCACGGCGGCCGGTCAGCTGCCCGGCCGAGTACCCGAGGAGCCGCTCGGCGCCCGCGTTCCAGCCGGTCACGGTGCCCTGTTCGTCGAGGGTGACTCGGGCCGTGAGGGATGCGTCGACGAGGGATTCGAGGACTTCGGGTTCTCCTCCGAACGACCGGCCGGCCCGGCCGACGGTGACGGGCTGTTCCATGATCGGTCATCTCACTCTCGGGGACTCAGCCGCAACCCCGGATTTGCACAGATATCAACCGGTTACCCCGATTGGGGCGGGTCTCACCGTGCCGTCCCGGCCGAGAAGCGGAGCCTGCCGCCGCCGGGCCCGGGTAACCGCTCCCCCATGGGTCAGATCCTCGTGGGCACGTGTTCCTGGACCGACCGGGCACTGGTCGGCAGCGGCTGGTACCCGCCGGGGCGGCGGGACGCCGAAGGGCGGTTACGGCACTACGCCGCGCGGTTCCCGGTCGTCGAGGTCGACGCCTCGTACTACGCGCTGCCGAGCGAGCGGAACAGCCGGTTGTGGGCCGAGCGCACGCCGGACGGATTCGTGTTCGACGTGAAGGCGTTCTCGCTGCTCACCGGGCATCCCACCCGGGAGGCGGTGATGCCGGACGGGTTGCGGGCCGAGCCCCGGGACCCCGCGGTGCTCGACGAGGTGTGGGCCCGGTTCGCGGCCGGGATCGAGCCGCTGCGGGAGGCCGGCCGGCTCGGGAGCGTGCTGTTCCAGTTCCCGCCCTGGTTCCGGCCCGGGCAGCGGGCGGAGGTGTTCCTCCGGGAGTGCGCGGAACGGACCGAAGGCTGGCCCGTCGCCGTCGAGTTCCGGCACCCCTCCTGGTGGGAGCCGGGGCAGGACGAGGCGAGCGGCGCGCTGCTGACCCGGCACGGCATGGCCGCGGTCGCCGTCGACGTGACACAGACGCTGCCCTCCTCCGTCCCGCCGGTCACTCCCGTGACCTCGCCCCGGCTCTCGGTGGTCCGGTTCCACGGCCGCAGCACCGCGTGGGGCACCGGCAGCAAGGAGGACCGGTTCCGGCACGCCTACGATGAGGACGAACTCGCCGAGTGGCTGCCCCGCGTGCGCCGGCTGGCCGAGCGGACCGAGCAGGTCCACGACCTGTTCAACAACTGCTGCGGTGACGCCGCCGTCCGCGCCGCCGAGACCATGACACGGCTCATCGACCGGGATCAGCCGGTGGCGGCACGGCTGCCTAGGGCGCGATCCGCACCTGCCGTTCCACCGACACCTGGTCCATGTCCGACACCCGAACGGTCGTCTTCATCGTCCAGTCCCCGGCGAGCGGCAGGTTGACGGAGTTTGTGCCCCAGTAGCCGCCAACATCGGTGAGTGCGGCGTCGATCGGGCCGATCTTCCGCGAGGGCAGGGTGAAGGTGATGCGGACCTCGGGGACGACGACCAGGCCCGTGTCGGAGCCGTAGACCACGGCCTGGACGCCGTTCTCGCCGGCCCGTGCCGGGTCGAGGGTGACCTGCACCGTGCCGCGTCCGGTCACGGACCCCGTGCCGGTGTCGAAGGGCACCGTGGCCTGGGTCGTGGGCGGCAGCGCGCCCGCCGGGGCCTGCTGGGCCGCCTCGGCCTGGGCGCGGCCCGGGAGGGTTCCCGTGAGCACGGTCGTGATCATCAGTACGACGGCGGCGACGGCGACTTCCACGAGGACGGACC
>NZ_JBEXSH010001147.1:0-2319 GCF_040613555.1 Streptomyces sp. NPDC006265 | reverse complement strand
GCATGATCGCCCCCACCGCGTCGCTTCCGCCACGGCCCGGGGTGTGTGATCAGGGAAGCGGACAGTCCCTCCGCCTCCAGCAGCGCCGCCACCTCGTAGGGGTGGACGGCGGGGCCTATGCGGTCGGCGAGTTCGGCGGCGAGTTCACTGACCGCCTCCTCGTCGGGGACCTGCCGGGGCAGCCGGATGGCGAGCGTGGTGTCGTCGAGGGCCCAGCGCGGGTGGCGGCGCGGCGGGCGAGTGCCGGCCAGCCGGATGGCCAGCGTGTCCTGCTCCGCGCCCCCGGGTTCGAGGGACATCGGCCCGCTCACAGGGCGAGGCTTCCGGTGCCGTGGACAGCCGGCGCGGACATCCCGAACGATGGCACGGCCGTCAACTCCCGTTTCGGGTAGGCAAGTTCCAGATAGACGGACCGAAACGTGTCAATGGTCTGCCGGAGGGTGAACTGCTCGATGACCCGCAGCCGGGCCGCCTCTCCCATCGCCCTGCGCCGCCCGGGATCCCCCAGCAGCGCCAGCGCGGCCGCGGCCATCGCCGCCGGATCGCGCGGAGGCACCACCAGCCCGGTGTCACCGACGGCCTCGCGGACACCGCCCACGTCGGTGGAGACGGTGGCCCGCCCGCAGGACATGGCCTCGATCAGGGTGAAGGGGAAGCCTTCGCTGATGCTGGAGAGCATCACGACGTTCCCGGCGGCGTAGGCGTCCTTGATGTCGTCGACCCGTCCTTCGAAGGTGACGGCGTCGGCGTGCCCGAGCCCGGCGGCCAGGGCCTCGCAGCGCTCCCGGTAGGCCTCTCCGCCCCGCGGGGTCCCGCCGAACAATCGCAGCCGCGCGTGCGGGAGCCGGTCGCGCACGAGGGCGAAGGCCCGGATGAGGGTCTCCAGGTCCTTGATGGGGTCGACGCGGCCGGCCCAGCTGAGGGTGGGGGAGTCCGGCTCGGGCCCGGCAGCCGGGAACGCGGCGGGGTCGACGCCGTTGTAGACCGTGCGGATCGACCCCGGGTCCGCGCCGCCCTCCTCCTCCCACAGCCGGTTGTAGCGGTTGCCCGGTGTGATCAGGGCGGCCCGGCGATAGCTCTCCTGCGCGAGCAGCCGGAAGAACCCGAGGACCACGGCCTTCACCGGCCAGCGGTAGGGCGCGGTGCGGTAACCGAGGTAGCGCTCTCGCAGATAGACACCGTGCTCGGTCAACAGCAGGGGAACGCCGTGCTGTTCGAGGGCGGCGAGGCCCGGCAGGACGGCGACCCCGCCGCTCACCGCGTGCGCGACCCCGCTCTCAGGGGCCGGGGCTGCCAGTGGGCGCAGGGCGTGCTCCAGCAGGGCGGTCGCGGTGAGCGCGTCGTGCAGGGTCGGCCGCGCCTCGCGCACGGCGAGACCGGGGCGGTTCCACAGCGCGGTGAGGATCGCGATCGCCCGGTCCGCGCGCAGGAAGGGGCTCAGCGTCCCGTCCGACGCGGCCCGCGCCAGCACGTACAGGGCGGGCGCGAACCCGTCCTCGGCGCGCGGGTCGAGCAGCGCGGTCAGGAACCGCTCGTAAGCTGCGGCGAGTTGGTTGCGGGACCGGCCCCGGGGCGGGCGGCCCTCGGGCGGGGCGCCCCACATGGGGACGGACAGCACGCTGGAGACGTGCGCGGGCAGGTCCCATACGACCGGCTCACGTCCGGTGCCGGTGACGGCGATGACGTCGAAGGCCAGGTCGGGCATGCCCTGGACGAGTTGGTCGCACCAGACGCTGACGCCTCCGTGGCTGTGCGGGTAGGTGCCTTCGGTGAGCAGGGTGACGCGCGTCGCTCCGGTACGTCGCGCGCCCTGGGGAACGGGCATCGATGTGCTCCACGTCCGAGGTGTGGGGTCGTTCGGTACGGTCCTGGCCGCCGCGGGGCGGCCAGGACCTTCGGGTCGTGCGTGGATGCGCCGTTCAGCCCTCTGTGGTGCCACCCACCGGGTCGGTGACGCCCGTGGGGACACGGGTGTCCGGCGCGGGCTCGGTGGCCGGGGCTGTCACGGTGGCGGCGTCGGCGGCCGGAGCCGCGCCGGACGTCGGCAGGGTGAGAGTGAGCGGGGCACCCGTGGAGGGTGTCCAGCCGGACACCGACCCGGCGTAGGCCTCGCCGAACGCGGCACCGGCCAGCGTGGTGCCGGTGGGCAGGGTCGCGGTGACCGCGAGTCCGTTTGGCGCGTCGACGGTCACCGTGCCGCCGATGCGGTAGGCGGTGATCTCACCGGCTCTGTGTGCGGCCTGCCACTTCGCCCGGCGCTCGAGTTCGGCGCCGATGTCGCGCATCCGCAGGTTCACCACGGGCGTGTCGTCGGAGAAC
>NZ_JBEXSH010001146.1:0-2320 GCF_040613555.1 Streptomyces sp. NPDC006265 | reverse complement strand
ACGAGCCCCAGCAGGGGGCACCGGCCCCGGTCATGGCTCCGGTGCCGCCCGCCGCCCCGCCGCCCGCCGCGTACGCGCCCCCGCCGATGCCACAGCCCGCGGCTCCGCCGCCCCCTGCCGCGCCGCCCGCGCCCGTCCGCCTCACCAAGGTGACGCTCACCAAAGCGTCCCCCTCCGTCTCCCTCACCAAGCAGGGCGGCACCTCAGGCGCCCTGCACGTGAACCTCAACTGGGAGGTGCGCAAGCAGTTCTCGGGGTGGAGCAGCAAGTTGGGGCGCCCGACGGCGATGCACTCCGACCTCGACCTCGACCTGTGCGCGCTGTACGAACTCAACGACGGCAGCAAGGGCGTCGTCCAGGCCCTCGGTACCAGCTTCGGAGCGCTGCACCAGCCCCCGTACATCCACCTCGACGGCGACGACCGCACCGGCGCCGTGTCGACGGGTGAGAACCTCACCGTCAACCTCGACCACAAGAACGCCTTCCGCCGGATCCTCGTCTTCGTCACCATCTACGAGGGCGCCCGCTCGTTCGCGGACCTGCACGCCTCGGTCACGCTCCGGCCGCAGCACGGCGCGCCGATCGAGTTCTCCCTCGACGAGTGCACGGTCCCCTCCCTCGTGTGCGCGCTCGCCCTGATCACCAACACCGGCGGCGACCTGATCGTCCAGCGGGAGGCCCGCTACCTGGTGCCCGACCGCGGGGTGAGCCCGCAGCGGACCGTCGACCACGCCTACGGGTGGGGCATGAACTGGACCCCAGGGCGGAAGTGACTCCCCACGTCGGTCGTCAGCCCTCGTCGGGCACGGCGTCCGGGCGCGCGTAGGTGCGGCCCTTCCAGGCCGCACCCCGCCCCCGGTAGTGCTGTACCGCCGAATCCACCGTCATGAGGAGATAGAGGAACGCGGTGAACGGCAGCAGGGGGGCGAGCCACAGCGGCTGCCGGTAGTAGCGGAGCATCGGGACGTACGTCCCCGCCATCACGAGCCACGCGAGACCCCCGAGCACCGCGGCCGGCGCACGGCCGGCGGCGAGGCCCGCCAGGACCGCCACCGGCGGGACCAGATACACCAGCGCCAGCCCGGCGACCGTACCGGCCAGCAGCAGGACGTTGTGCCGCAGCTGGGCGTACGCACTGCGCGACACCATGCGCCACAGGTCGTGCAGCCGCGGATACGGCCGCACGCTGTCCACCCGCTCGGCGAGCCCCAGCCAGACGCGGCCGCCGTCGCGCTTGACGGCCCGGGCGAGCGCCACGTCGTCGATCACGGCGTGCCGGATCGCGTCCGGGATCCGCGCCCGCTCGGCGGCCTCCGCCCGCAGCAGGACGCAGCCCCCTGCCGCGGCCGCCGTCCGCCCCGTCCCGGCGATCCGGCGGAAGGGGTAGAGCTGCGCGAAGAAGTAGACGAACGCCGGCACGACGAGCCGTTCCCAGACGCTCTCCACCCGCAGCCGGGCCATTTGGGAGACGACGTCGAACCCGCCGGAGCGGGCGGCCGCCACCAGCTCGCGCAGGCTGTCCGGCGCGTGCGCGATGTCGGCGTCGGTGAGGAGGAGGTACCCGGGCTCACGCGCGCGTGCCAGTCCGATGCCGTGCCGCACCGCCCACAGCTTGCCGGTCCAGCCGGCCGGGGGCTCGCCCGGCGAACCCACGGTCAGCGGCAGTCCGCCGTGCCGGCGCGCCAGCTCACGCGCCAGATCACCGGTGCCGTCCGCACTGCCGTCGTCGATGAGGAAGATCTCCGCCCGCCCCGGATAGTCCTGCGCGAGCAGCGACGGCAGCGCGGCGGGCAGCACGGCCGCCTCGTCACGGGCGGGGACCACGACGCACACGGACGGCCACGCCTCCGGCTCCGTACGCGAGGGCAGTCGCACATCGGTGCGCCAGAAGAAGCCCTGACAGAGCAGCAGCCACAGCCAGGCGAGCAGTGATCCAGCGGCAGTCCACACAACGGCGCTCACGCGCGCAGTCTGCACCACCCGGCCTGCCCGGGACGGCTCATCGTCTATCGTGATCGGGTGAAGATCGCGCTCATGGACTCCGGAATCGGTCTGCTGGCGGCCACCGCCGCGGTTCGGCGGCTGCGCCCCGACACCGATCTCGTGCTCTCCCTGGACCCCGACGGCATGCCGTGGGGCCCGCGCACCCCGCAGGACCTCACCGAGCGCGCCCTGGCCGTCGCCGAAGCCGCCGCCGCGCGCCGCCCCGAGGCCCTGATCGTCGGCTCGCCATAGCCACCGCGGGGATCGAGGTCACCACCGAGCCGGACGCACCGATCAGGTCCTGGTCTCACGGAGCAGCTCCGCAGGAGTAGTCCCC
>NZ_JBEXSH010001145.1:0-2320 GCF_040613555.1 Streptomyces sp. NPDC006265 | reverse complement strand
GTCCACGGCATCGCCGACTCGACGCCCTACGCCGTCCCCGAGGCCGGCGCGATACTGCACGTGCGGCGCCTGGGGGCGGGGGAGCGGACGGCGGTGCCGGACGGGCCGTACGCGTACGTGCACGTCGTACGGGGTGACGTCCGCCTGGACGGTGAGGAACTGGGTGCCGGTGACGCCGCCCGGATCACGGACGCCAAGGGCCTGGAGGCCGAGGGCGTGACGGAGGCGGAGCTGCTGGTCTGGGAGATGGCCTAGGGGGCTCCGCTACAGCTCCGCGAGCACCGCGTCCGTGAACGCCGGCCACGCCTCGGTCGCCCAGGGCCCGAACGCCCGGTCCGTCAGGGCCACGCAGGCCGCGCCCGCGTCCGGGTCGATCCACAGGAACGTACCCGACTGTCCGAAATGCCCGAACGTGCGCGGCGAGGACGAGGAGCCCGTCCAGTGCGGCGACTTGGAGTCGCGGATCTCGAAGCCGAGCCCCCAGTCGTTGGGGTTCTGGTGGCCGTACCCCGGCAGGACGCCCTTGGTGCCCGGGTAGTGCACGGTCATGGCCGAGGCGACCGTGCGGGGGTCCAGCAGCCGCGGAGCCTGCACCTCGGCCGCGAACCGCAGCAGGTCCTCCACCGTCGACACCCCGTCCTTGGCCGGGGAGCCCTCCAGGGTCGTCGAGGTCATGCCGAGCGGCTCCAGCACGGCCTGCCGCAGGTACTCCCCGAACGGGATGTCGGTGGCCTTCGCCACATGGTCGCCCAGCTGCTCGAAGCCGGCGTTGGAGTACAGCCGCCGCTCCCCGGGCGGGGCCGTGACCTTGTGCTCGTCGAAGGCGAGGCCCGAGGTGTGCGCGAGCAGGTGCCGGACCGTCGACCCGGTGGGGCCCGCCGGTTCGTCGAGCTCGACGGCCCCCTCCTCGTACGCGATGAGCACCGCGTAGGCGGCCAGCGGCTTGGTCACCGATGCGAGCCGGAACCGCTGTCCGGCCGGCCCGTGGGCGCCGAGGACGGTGCCGTCCGCTCGTACGACACCCGCCGCAGCGGTGGGAACCGGCCAGTTATCGATCAACGCGAGGCTCTTCAGCGACATGCGTTCGAGCCTATGCGCTCAGAGCGCGAGCTCCAGCAAAGGGTCGGGCTTGGGGCGGAAACCGAGGGAGACGTACAGCGGCTCCGCCTCCGGCGAGGCGGTGAGCTGCACACGCCGGGCACCGCGCTCGCGGAACCACTCCAGCAGGGTCGTCATGCAGGCGCGCGCGTACCCCCGGCGCCGGGCGTCCGGGTCGGTGGCGACACTGAACACGAAACCCACCATGCCCTGCGGGTCGGCCGTCTTGCCGATGCGGTAGTCGATCGTCCCGGCCACCAGGCAGGCCAGCGCCTCCGGCCGCTCCGGGTGGTCCACGACGAACGCCGCGAAGTCCCCGTCGCACTCGCCCAGTTTGGCCCTCAGGGTGGGCAGGGACTCCCCGTGCCAGGCGACGGACGGATCGGAGGCGAACATCGAGTCGATCATGACCTGGCGCAGCCGCAGGACCTCTTCGGCGTCCCCGGGCAGGGCGCGACGCACAACACTCATGAGTCCGTACGCTAACCAGCCGGATCAGGAAACGTCCTGCCGATTTCTTACCGTCCGCGCTTGCTTCGAGCGCACTCCAGGGTTCTAGCGTTGGGGTCATGACGGTGATGGAGACCACGGGGACCAGGACCGACACCTGCGCCGGCCCGCCGCAGCAGAACCGGCGCCCGGACGGCGACGACCACTACACGATCAGCGAGGTCGTCGCCTTCACCGGCCTGACGGCACACACCCTGCGCTGGTACGAGCGCATCGGCCTGATGCCGCACATCGACCGGTCCCACACCGGCCAGCGCCGCTACACCAACCGCGACCTCGACTGGCTCGACCTCGTCGGCAAGCTCCGCCTGACCGGCATGCCGGTCGCTGACATGGTCCGGTACGCGGAACTGGTGCGCGAGGGCGACCACACCTACGGCGAGCGCTTCGAACTGCTCCAGACGACCCGCGAGGACGTCTTGGCCAGGATCGACGAACTCCGGGGCACGCTCGCCGTGCTCGACCGGAAGATCAGTTTCTACGCGGACGCCGGGCGTGCCCTGGCGTCGGAGAGGTCCCGATGACGGACGGCAGGATCACGACGGCGAAGCTCGGCGACCACGGTCCCGAGGTGAGCGTCCAGGGCCTGGGCTGCATGGGCATGAGCTTCGGCTACGGCCCCTCGGACGCGGACGCGTCCCGGGCCACGCTGGAGAGGGCGCTCGAACTGGGCGTCACCTTCTACGACACGGCCGACGCCTACGGCGCCGGC
>NZ_JBEXSH010001144.1:0-2328 GCF_040613555.1 Streptomyces sp. NPDC006265 | reverse complement strand
GGTACCCCCTGCTCGAGCGGAGTCGAGAGCGTGGGGGAGCGTGCCGGGCGTCGTGACGGGGCGAACGTTGCCTGCCGCGGCACTAGGTGCCGCCGAGGCGCGCTGCCCGGTCCGCGCCGGGCCTCACATCCGTCAGCCGACCAGCGTCAGGCCGTTCTCCCCGCCCGCCCCGGCGGCATCGGGCCGCCCCTCGGTGAGCAGCAGGACGTCGGCCTTCGCCATGGCGTCGCTGACGTCGGACGTCCCCATCATCACGCACAGTGTGTAGCTGACGTCCTCCAGTTCGCGTGCCGCCGTCGGCACGTGCCTCTCCGACTGAGCGATCCTCAGCGACGCGTACCGCGTCAGCAACTCCCTGACGATCTTCCGGTCCGGTACAAGCACGTAGCGCCCCTCTCTCTGTTTTCGCTGCGTATGCCCGAACCACGCGGAAACATACACACGATTTTCCCACCTGGGTCAGATTTGACGAGAAGTGATCGTAAGCGACCGGTCTTAGGCGATCTGGCCACTGTGCAGAGCTGCGTAGGCCTCAGCCCGGCGCAGGAGCTCCTCGTGTGTGCCGATCTCCTCGACACGGCCGTCGCCCATCACCACGATCCGGTCGGCGCCCTGGACGGTGGACAGCCGGTGCGCCACGACGAACGTGGTGCGCCCGTGCAGCAGCCGGGCCGGCGCCTGCTGGACGAGCGCTTCCGAGCGGGTGTCGAGCACCGAGGTCGCCTCGTCGAGGACCAGCACGTTGGGGTCGCGGATCAGGGCCCGGGCGATGGCCAGGCGCTGCCGCTGCCCGCCGGACAGCCGGGCGCCGTGCTCGCCGACCAGGGTATCGAGGCCCCTGGGGAGCCGGTCGACGAACTCCAGCGCGTTGGCGTCGCGCAGGGCCGCCCGCACCATCTCCTCGTCGGCGTCGTCCATGCCGTAGGCGACGTTCTCGCGGATCGTGCCGTCGAAGAGGATCGACTCCTGCGGCACCACCGACAGGAAGCGGCGTTAGGGGTGGTCGAGTGGTCTTTCCCACGGCGATGCCATCGGTGGTTGGTCCTCCCGGGTTGCCGGTGCGCAGGGCGTGCGCGTGCTTGGTCGTGTGCAGCAGAAGACCCGGGGCGGCGTGCGGCCGTCCCCGGGTCTCGTGGTCTGCTCAGGCGGCGTCCAGCTCCGCCAGTTCCCCGGCCGTCAGGGCGAGGTCGGTGGCGGCGAGCGAGTCGCGGATCGTCTCGGGCCGGCTCGCGCCCGGGATGGGGACGACGACCGGCGACTTGGCGAGCATCCAGGCCAGGCACGCCCGCTGCGGGCTCACGCCGTGCGCCTCGGCGATGCGGGCGAAGGGGGCGTGGCCCGAGCCGAGTTCACCGGCCTTCGAGATCCCGCCGAGGGGGCTCCAGGGCAGGAACGCGATCCCGAGTTCGTCGCACAGGCGCAGTTCCGGCTCGCTGGAGCGGAAGGCCGGGGAGAACTGGTTCTGTACGGAGACCAGACGCCCGCCGAGGATCTCAACGGCCTGCCGGATCTGCTCGGGGTTCGCGTTCGAGATGCCGGCCATGCGGATCTTGCCCTCGTCCAGCAGATCGCGGATCGCGCCGAGGGACTCGGCGTAGGGGACGCGCGGGTCGGGGCGGTGGAACTGGTAGAGGCCGATGGCCTCGACGCCGAGCCGGCGCAGGGACTCCTCGCAGGCCGCCTTGAGGTGGCGGGGGCTGCCGTCGAGCGTCCAGCTCCCGTCGCCGGGGCGGAGGTGGCCGCCCTTGGTCGCGACGAGGACGTCGCCGCCTCGGTCGCGCGAGGCGAGGGCCTTGGCGATCAAGGTCTCGTTGTGTCCGACCTCGTCGGCGTCGCGGTGGTAGGCGTCCGCGGTGTCGATCAGGGTCACTCCGGCGTCGAGGGCGGCGTGGACGGTGGCGAGGGAACGGTCCTCGTCCGGTCGTCCCTCGATGGACATGGGCATCGCGCCCAGGCCGATCGCGCTGACCTCGACGTCACCGATGCGGCGGGTGTGCATGGGTTCGTGACCTCTTCCGGCTGTCGGGCGATGGTGCACTCCAGCCTGGACGCCGCGCGGCCGGGGGTCCAATAGAAGAAGGAGAACGCATTCAGCACTCGGGCCGCTGAATCGCGCCCGGGCCCTCGGAGGCCCCCTTGTCACGCCTGGATGAAACCTCGCGCCCGAGGACTCAACTCCCCCACACAGAGTGGCGATCCGTAGGGCATCGCTCCGCCTCGCTGCCATATTCGAGAACCACTTCGGAGGTGGTTGTGAGCACAGAGGTGACAGCATCCGGTCCGGGGGCCAGCACCTTCTCCTTGGCCAGGCCGAGCCCCATGGCCAGA
>NZ_JBEXSH010001143.1:0-2335 GCF_040613555.1 Streptomyces sp. NPDC006265 | reverse complement strand
GAGGAGTGCACGGCCACATGCACCTCCGAAAAGTCCCGCTCCAGCCACTCCAGTTCGGTGTCGTCCAGGTCGACCACGGCCATCGCGCCGCCCCGCAGCCCGCTCAGCAGCCGGGCCCGTACGGCGATGACCCGCGCCCCGTCCGCCACGTCCAGCGCGCCCGCGCACACGGCCGCCGCCACCTCGCCCATGGAGTGGCCGACCACGCCGACGGGCTCGACACCGTGGGAACGCCACAGCTCGGCGAGTGCCAGCTGAAGGCCGAACAGCACCGGTTGGGCGACCTCCAGACGGTCGAGACCCTCACCCGAGGAGAGGTGGTCGTACAGGGACAGGCCGCACTCGGGGGCGAGCTGCGGGTCGAGCTTCTCGACGGCGGCGGCGAACGCGGGTTCCTCGGCCAGCAGCCGGCGCCCCATGCCGGGCCACTGACTTCCGTACCCGGAGAAGACCCACACAGGGCCGCGCCCCACGCGGTCGCGGTCCCCGGTCGTCACCCGTGCGTCCGGCCGCCCGGACGCCAACGCGTCCAGCGCGTCGGCCAGTTCGTCCCGGTCGCGGGCGACCACGGCGGCGCGCACGGGGCCCCGGCCCGTGCGCCCGGCCAGGGTCCGGGCCACGTCGGCGGGATGTGCGGCGGTGTCCCGCAGCCGGCCGGCCAGCCTGCCCGCCGTGTCACGGAGGCGGTCGCTGTCGAGGTCGGAGAGCAGGTGCAGGCGGGCGGCCGGTTCCTCGGCCGGTCGCACCGGGGCCAGGCCGGGCGGCCCCTCCTCCAGTACCACATGGGCGTTGGTGCCGCCGAAGCCGAACCCGGAGACGCCCGCGACGGCCGTGCCGCCGTAGCGCGGCCAGGGCTCGGGCTCGGTCACCACCCGCAGCCGGGCATCGGTGAGGGAACTGCCCCCCTCGCAGTGCAGGGACGGCGGGATGCCGTCGTGGTGCAGGGCCAGCACGGTCTTCACCAGGCCCGCGATGCCCGCCGCGGACTCCAGATGGCCGAGGTTGCCCTTGGCGGACCCCAGCAGCAGCGGCTGGTCGGGATCCCGTCCCGTGCCCAGCACCGCGCCGAGCGCACCCGCCTCGATCGGGTCGCCCAGCGGTGTGCCCGTGCCGTGCGCCTCCACGTAGTCGATGTGCTCTGCGGCGAGCCCGGCCTGCGTGTACGCCTTCTCCAGCAGGGCCAGTTGGGCGGCCGGGTTGGGCGCCATCAGGCCGTTGGAGCGGCCGTCGGAGTTGACGGCGCTGGCCCGGATGACGGCCAGTACGCGGTCGCCGTCCCGCTCGGCGTCGGACAGCCGCTTCAGGATCACCGCCGCGCAGCCCTCGCCGCGCCCGATGCCGTCGGCCCGCGCCGAGAACGGCTTGCACCGCCCGTCCGGGGCGAGGGCGCCCGCTCGGCGGAAGGCGACCGTGACGACCGGCGACAGCAGCAGGTTGACCCCGGCCGCGATCGCCGTGTCGCTCTCGCCCGTGCGCAGGCTGACGCAGGCGTGGTGCACGGCCACCAGCGAGGAGGAGCAGGCGGTGTCGACGGCCAGGCTCGGTCCCCGGGTGTCCAGGACATACGCGAGCCGTCCGGCGGCGACGCTGAGCGCGCCTCCCGCCGGTGCCCAGGGGTCGACGGCCGCCGGGTCGGCACCCGTCAACTGCCCGTACTCCGGTGCGGAGATGCCGACGAACACACCGGTGGCCGTGCCCGCCAGGGACCCGGCCGGCACGGCGGCATGGTCGAGCGCCTCGTGGACGACCTCCAGCAGGATCCGCTGCTGGGGGTCCATCACCGCGGCCTCGCGCGGGGTGATGCGGAAGAAGTCCGCGTCGAACCCGGCGATGTCGTCCAGATAGCCGCCGTAGGGGTGGGCGTCGGCGGGCGGGAACGCGGTGAAGTCGCGCCAGCGGTCATCCGGGACGCGCCGGATCGCGTCGACACCCTCGCTGAGCAGCCGCCAGTAGTCGTCCGGGCCGTGCACACCGCCGGGCAGGCGGCAGCCGACCCCGACGACCGCGACCGGCTCGGCCGCCCCGTCCGGCACCGCGGGACGCGGCACCGCAGCCACTTCGGCTCCCGGGGCGGGTGTCTCGCACAGCCGCGCCACCAGGGCCTTCCCGGTGGGCGTCTCCCACAGCAGCGTCGTCGGCAGCTCCCGGCCGGTGGCGCGGGACAGCTCGCCGGCCAGGGCGACGGCATCCCGCGAGGCCATGCCGAGGTCCGCGAGCGGCCGGTCCATCGGGACGTCGTCCGGGGGCGTGCCGTTCCAGGCGGCCACCCGCTCCGCGATCAGCCGGCGCAGCGCGGCCTCGTCGACGGACCTCATCCCGCGGCACCCGCCCGGAC
>NZ_JBEXSH010001142.1:0-2338 GCF_040613555.1 Streptomyces sp. NPDC006265 | reverse complement strand
ACCCACGCCAAGCGCGACGGCTCCGACTGGATCCTCAACGGCCGCAAGATGTGGATCACCGGCACACTGCCCGCCCTCGTACGCCGGCCGGCGCTGTGGTTCGAACCCCACGTTCCACTGGCCCTGCTCTGGACTGCCCACGACCGGAGGGAGGACTGGCTGCGGGCCGGACAAGCCCTGCAGTACGGGCTTCTCACGGCGACCGCCCGCGGTCGGCGTACCTCGTTCCTCCACCAGGTCATGGAATGGCCGGACCTGCGGGCCGGCGACGGCCTAGCCGCGACACAAGCGGTGCCATCCGCAGGTGCTGATCCGTTTCGGCTACGGCCCGGACGGCGCCGGCACACCGCGAGCGCTCGGCCGCCGTGCTGCTCGTCCCGCAGCACCGCCCGCAGCGGCACAACAGGCTGCGCCCAGCGGGCGGTCTCTCACGGCGCTCCGGCCGCCCCGGGGCCGCGGGGCGAGCGGTGCGGACAAGTTCCTACTGTGCCTGGACGTCCGGCTCCTCGGGACTTCCGATCGGTTTCCCGCCCGTGGTGAAAATGTCGGGCTCAGGCCGAATCCCTCCGACAGTCCACCTCTTGGCGAAGGGCTCCAACCTCTCCGCGAACGGATCGGGATTGCTGGTGACCGAGTTGGTCGCCCAATGCCGGACCGCTCCAGCTGCCCAGTCGTCCTGGCCCGCCGAATGAGGCCCTATGGCCCGCAGCATGGGGCCGGCCAACCCTCCTCCAAAGAGGGACGGTGGCGCAGGGTTGTCGGAACGGAAAAGAAGTTCTGCGAAGGAGCCGTGATGCAGCCCCGGGAAGTCGATGCCGCAGCAGTTCAAGCCCTGCTGGCCGCGGCAGTGGCGGCGCCGTCGATCCACAACACGCAGCCCTGGCGGTTCGGCCTGGACCCGGACAGCCGATCGATCGAAGTCCGTATCGACCGGGGACGGCAGCTGCCTATGGCTGATCCCGAGCTGCGCTCCGCGCACCTGTCGGTGGGCGCTGCCGTCTTCAACCTCCGGGTGGCCGCGGCGCACCTGGGGTGGGACCCCATCGTCCGGCTGCTTCCCGTCACCGACGATCCAGACCTGCTCGCCGCCGTGCAGCTGGCCGGGACTGCCGCAGACGGCCAGCTGCCCCATGATCTGTATGAGGCGGTCGAGCGGCGTCACACGAGCCGGATGCCGTTCACCGGCCGCCCGGTTCCGGAGCCGATCGTGGCGGAGATGATCAGCGCGGCTCGGGCCGAGGGCGCCCACTTGGACGTGCCCGACATCCCAGGGACCCGGCGACTGCTGCGCCTGACCCAGGCGGCGGAGGCGCGCAACGCCGTCCATCCGGTCCGTGCGGCCGAGGCGCGTGCCTGGATCACCGCTCCGGGAACGGACACTTCCTACGGCATTCCTGTAACAGCCCTCGGCCCGCGGGATGCGTCCGGGCGGATGCCGGTACGGGACTTCACCGGAGCGCTGGCCGCGCCGTGGCTGCCCGCCCTGCGTTTCGAACGCCACGCCCAGGTGGCCATGCTGTGGACCTCCCACGACCGGCGGGAGGACTGGCTGAGGGCGGGCCAGGCCCTGGAGCGCGTGCTGCTCACGGCGACCCGGCGTGGGGTGCGTACTTCGATGCTGCACCAGGCGATGGAGTGGACGGACCTGCGGGCGGCGATGGCCGGCTCGAAGCAGCGGTGCTGCCCGCAGTCGCTGATCCGATTCGGGTACGGCCCCGACGGCGGCAGGACGCCCCGTGCGCCCGCGCGCCCCGAGCCCGGCTCCGCCCCGGGACCGGAGCCGCAGACGCCTTGTACGAGCACCGACACGAGGTCCGAGCCGACGGACTGACGCCGCACGGTCGTCACGCGCCCTGCCCGCGCGGTGGCACCAAAAGCCCGGCGGACTGCCCGGCAAGCGGGCTTCACTGTGTGCCGCGGGTCGCCCTGAGTTCGCGTCCGGTGACCATCTCCGACTCGATCCGTACGAACGCCGCGTCCCGCAGGGGCATCCAGGAAATGGGGCCTGCTTGCGACAGCTGCTTGTGCTCGGCGGGATCGGTCACCACGGTGGCCCGTCCGGTGACGACCACACTCCAACCGGAGCGGGTGGCCGCGTCGAACTCGTCCGCCTCGAAGGCGACCACGACGCCGTCGATGGCGCGCACGAGATCCGAGTCCGGTGAGGTGCGCAGCAGGACGGAGGCGTCCGCGTCGAGGGAGAAGTTGACGGGGAGGACCGCGGGCAGCGCTTGCCGGGTGTAGACCACGCGGCCGACCGGCACCTTGGCGAGCAGGCGCAGGCCACGAGATGACCGGATCGGAGACATACGCCCAATTCCTCAACGGCGACCGCACC
>NZ_JBEXSH010001141.1:0-2352 GCF_040613555.1 Streptomyces sp. NPDC006265 | reverse complement strand
AGCTGCCTGGCCCAGGTCTCGGCGCTGCGGTGGGCGGCGGCGATCGCGGCCGCGCTGTCGGGGTCGGCTTCGGCGAGGTGCCGCAGCACGGGCGGGGTGGTGGCGCTGTACCAGGCGCGGTCGAGGTCGCGGCGCTCCTGGTCCCAGCCCAGGGCGCGGACGCCGAGGTGGGCGAGGAGGTCGGGGTCGAGCTCGGCGAGGTGGTCGAAGACGGTAGGACGGCGCAGGGTGTTCTTGTCGCCGGGCCGCTCGTGGAGCAGGAGGGCGTCCAGGTCGCGCCAGACGGCGCGGCTGCGGGAGGCGCGCAAGGGGCCGCCGGTGTCGCGTTCGATGACGTACGGGTCGGTCGCGGGCGGGAGATCGGTGGTGGTGCCCCAGGTGATCCGGCATCCGACGGTCCGGCCGGTGTCGTCGCCGTTCAGCAGGACGGCGTGAGCGGCGCGCCCGGCAAGAAGGGAGGCGGGCCCGGCGGGTGGCTGAGCAGCCAGGGGATCGGGGAGGTCCTCGTTCTCCCAGGGGGCCAGGTCTGCACCGGGGTTGGTGGGCCAGGCGCTTGGTGCGGGGACGGAGAGGACGAGGGAGGTGAACAGGCTGTCGGGGTGGTGAGGGAAGTAGGAGATGACGGCTCGGTGGGGGCCGGCCTTCACGATGTGGCTGCTGCGGCCGCCGCGGCTACGCGTCCCGGCGGTTCCGGAAGGGCCGTAGCCGAGCCAGGCCAGCAGCCAGGCGATCGCATCCCTCGCGCCGACGGGGACATCCTGCGGGGTGGAATCCGTCCACAGGGCGTTCGCGCCGGACGCCCGGGTCATCACCAGCCGTCCGGGGGACGCCATGTCCCCTCCCTCATCGGCGAGGCGCGGGTCCTGGAGGAACGGGCGGGGTCCGCCGTACAGGCGCCACCGCTCTGGTGCCGGGTCGAAGTAGGCGGCGAGCTGGTACGTGTCGAAGTGTCCGTGCTCCAGGAGGTCCTCGCGGGCGTCGAGCCACGTCTCGCCGTGCGGGGTGTCGAGGCCGCCGACGCGGAGGGTGATCGCTGCCAGGACGCGGCGCCACATCGCCTCGATCGGTGGTTCGGGCACGTCGAGATCGGCCAGCAGATGCGCGGCGGCCAGCAGAGACCGAAGGCCGACCACGGCCGTTGCTCCGTCCGTCGCACCGGGGACCAAGTCGGCCAGCTCCTCGGTCTCGTCCGCCGTGAGGCCAGCGCGGACGCGGACCGGGACACAGGGGTCACGGTCAACACGAAATGGGTGCAGCATTGGTGCTCCTTCCTCCTACTCCAACAACCTCCCGGAGCGACGTCAGTGCAGCTCAGGGCAGTGACCGAGCGTCATGGAAGCAGCCACTACGACATGGCGCAAAACAGTCGCACTGGCCGGATACTGACGAGGCGTCCCGTTGTCAGAGGTGGTGGGTAAGGTCCGGCGACTCGCCACCGGGCGGGCTGGCGACCGCTCCTGCGAGGCCTCGTGCCGAACAACCCCCAGCTGCTGCACTTGGGGCCCAGGTCTTCGCCAACTGCTCGGACTTATAACCTCTGCTGACGGTGCGGCAATTGGCGGCACTCACGTGGAGAGGCAGGTCTGCGAACCGCAGAGACTTTAGGCTTTCACAGTGAGCCTCACGGATGCATGTCGCCGCGCCACGGTGGAGGGCCCACGCGCATTGACAGCCGACATGTGAGATATGGCACAGCACCGGCGCACTGCCCGGCTGGCCGGCGCGGCCGTGCGTAAGCGTGAACTTCCGATCTGGTGGCCCGCGGTGTGTAGCGGTGGATACTGCCGGGATGGTGAAGGATCTGAAGGGTGTGCTGGCCGCGCTGGACGCCCAGGAGCCGGGCTCTCTGCTCGGATTGCGCGAGACGCAGTGGGTCGACGCGAAGAGCGGCCCGTACCAGCTGGCGGACCCCAAGGCGGTCGAGGAGCTCACCAAGGACGTCGCGGCGTTCGCCAACGGGGGCGGCGGGGTCATCGTCATCGGCGTCGCCACCCGCCCCGACCACGACGAGGAGGTCCTGGCGCACATCGTCGGAGTCGATCCGGCCGCCGTTAACGTGGACCAGATCCGCAAGCTGATCCGTCAACGGATCACACCGGCTCCTCGCGGCGTGCGGATCGGATGGTCCGGTGCGGACGGCGAGCGGGTGCTGTTCATCGACGTCCCCGCCCAGGCAGTCGACACGCTCTTCGTCGTGCCGGCGCCGGTGGGCAAACCCGGTTCGCCGCGCACGGACACGGTCGCCGTGCCGATGCGGGACGGCGATAGCACGTACTGGCTGCCACGGAGCGAGATCCAGCAGCTGCTCTCCGCCGGTGTTCGGGCCTTGGGCATGCCCACCGCCCAGGCCCT
>NZ_JBEXSH010001140.1:0-2353 GCF_040613555.1 Streptomyces sp. NPDC006265 | reverse complement strand
GCTGGTCTCTTCCTCGATTTGGCTTTCCGGTCGTGCTCCGTGCTGGCGCTTGTGGTCTTGTGCCTGTCCCCGCGTGGCTGCGGGCGGCGGCCCACCGCCGTATCCGCGCTTCCGCAGCAGGTCACCACGGCTGTGGAAACAGCCGCTCCGGTCCCTTCTGCTCCTCCTTGCGCAGCTTCGCGCGAAGTTTCTGCTCCGACTCCGACAGCGGTCCGGGCGCGACGGGTGGCGGTACGCCCCGAACCGTCTCTCCCGCCGGTACCGGTGGCTCGTAGTGGGTGGGGGCCGTGCGGACGGTGAGGGCCGTGGTGCCGATCAGGGCCACCGTGAAGGCGATGGCGGCCCGGGTCCAGAACCGGGCCCTGCGTTCCCCGCCCTTGCGCACGGCCGGCGGTTTGGCGGCCCGCAGCCGCTCGGTGGAGGCCAGCTCGACCAGCCGCCAGTGCAGTGTTTCGGGGTCCGCCAGCTCCGGCAGCCGCTCGGCGACCGCCTCGCGCGCGTGCGCCAGCCGGTTGACGGCCGCGCGGGTGCTCGCCTCCGTCTCCGCCGCCGTCTCCGGCAGGCCGAGCCCGACGCCGTCGTAGAGCACCAGGGTGCGGCGGTAGGACGGCGGGAGCTTCAGCAGGGTGTCCATCAGCGCCCGGTCGAAGGCGTCGGGCGGCGGCTCGGGGTGTCGGTGGCGCGGCCGGAGCCGGTGCCACGGGGAGAGCGCGCACTCGTACGCCATCACCCGCACCCAGCCCGCCGGGTCGCGGTCGCGGGCCACCTCGGGCCAGCGCTGCCAGGCGATCTGGAAGGCCCGTTCCACCGACTCCCGGGCCAGTTCACGGCGGCCGGTCAGCAGATAGGTCTGCCGGACGAGCGCGGGGACGCAGAAGGCGTACAGCGCGTCGAAGGCCTGATCGGGGGTCAGCGCGGTGATGGCGTCGTCCGGCCGGCGCGAGGGAGTCGTACGCCGGCGCTCGGTGAGGATGACGTGGTGTCCGTGCGGGAGGGGGGTGCGGCCGTGGTCCGGGACGGGGGAGCGGCCGTGGTCCGAGACGGTGACGGGCCCGCGCCCCCGGTCCTTCGCGGCCGGCGGTCGTTTCCGGTCGCCGGCGGCGGCCTCGCGCCGGGCCAGGGCGGTTCGCCGGGAGGCAGCGGCCCGGGGTGCCGGCTCGGGCGGGTCGGCATCGACGGCGCTGTCCTGAGAAGGCGTCATCTCCGCCTTGTCGCCCAGCGAGTTGAGCAGCCTCGCGTACTTCTCCCCTTTGCGACCGCGCGGTGTGGCGCGGCCGGTCTCCCATCCGCGCACCGTCTCACCGGTGACGCCCACCCGGGAGGCCAGCTGAGCCCGCGTCAGCGAGGCGGCCTCGCGCAGGCGTCGGCGTTCCTTGGGCGATGGGAGCGGGAGGGCAGGGCTCTGCGTCACAGGTCGCCCCTCCGTCCGAAAAAGTACATAAACGCATTTTGAGCGACACAGCGAGGGTTCGCCTGTTGCGCCGGTAAAGCGTGTGTCGTTGGGAGCATGGCGGGCGTGAACGAGATGACCGCTCGCCGACGTTCGCCGTCACCCCTGCTCACCCGGATGCGTGACCACTCGCCCGGACTGGTCGGAGGCCTCATGGGCGGCGCGCTCGCGGCGGGCCTCGGGCTCGCGTCGTTCGCCGTGCTCGTGATGCTGTTGTGGATCAGCTCGCCGTACCCGGACAGCGGGCCCGGCGGCGCCATGCATGTGGCGGCGGCACTGTGGCTGCTGGCGCACGGTGCCGAGCTGGTCCGCACCGACACGCTCTCCGGCGTCCCCGCCCCCCTCGGCCTCCCGCCCCTGCTGCTGCTCGCCCTGCCGGTGTGGCTGCTGCACCGGGCGGGACGGGACGCCATGGACGGCCGGGGAGGAGATGAGGACGACGACTACGACTACGAGGAGGACCTCGGCGTCGCGGTGAGCCCGGCCCTGGTCTCCCCCCGCACCGCGTGGACGGGCGTCGTCCTCGGCTACCTCGCCGTCGCCGCACCCACCGCCCTCTACGCCGCCGGCGGGGTGCTGCGGCCGTCGTGGGTGTGGACCGGGGTGTGCGTCCCGCTGGTCGCCGTCGCGGCGGCGGGGGCGGGCGTGTGGTCGGCGTACGGCCGTCCGGGCCGACCGCTGCGGCGGTTGCTGGGCGTGCTGCCGGCGGGAGTACGCCCGCTGGTGCTCGGCCCGGACGGGCGCCCCGGCGTGGCCGCCCGGGCCTCGGCGGCCGGGGTGGCGGTGCTCCTCGGGGGTGGTGCGCTGCTGGTGGTGGTGTCGCTGGTGGGGCATGGCACGGCGACCCAGGCGTCGCTGCTCCGGCTGACCGTAGGAGCTCGCGCAACTGGAGTCGGACACGGT
>NZ_JBEXSH010001139.1:0-2356 GCF_040613555.1 Streptomyces sp. NPDC006265 | reverse complement strand
CTCGCTGTCCTTCGACAACGCGGTGGTCAACGCCGGGATCCTGAAGAAGATGAATGCCTTCTGGCCTGACCGACGTCGGCCCGGTCGAGGTTTGGGATGATCATGCTTCCAGCTTCGATGAACCACTTGGATCCGCAGTTGATCGCGATGCTGATCGACCGTGCCCGCTCCGACGGGCTCCAGCTGACTGGGGAGGGCGGGCTGCTGCAGCAGTTGACCAAGCGGGTACTCGAGTCCGCCCTGGAGGGCGAGATCACCGATCACGTCGGCTACGACAAGCACGACGCGGCCGGCGGGCCGTCGCCCAGGATCGGAACACCCCCGCGTCGGCGGGAAGGACTGCGCCACGATGAGCTGCTCGGGCCGAATGACCGGAACACCCCAATCGGGAAAAGCACGTCGACCGTGTACCGGGAACCCTGGTGGGCGCACAACCAGGCACTGCTGCGCAGACAGCGCCCGAAGACCGAGAAGATCCGGGAGCATGCTCCGTTGCGCTCCGTGGTCCGTGACAAGCTCGCGTCGCACGGTCGACCAGCGTCCCGATCGCTGACCGCTGGCCGCGGCCGATGATCCCAGGTGAGCGTTCTGCGGGCCGCGGGAGGCAGGTCGGCGGTCTGTCCGGTCCTCCGCGGCCTCGTGTTCGGTGATGGTCTCGCTCATCAGGCGTCTCCTTGATCATCGGATCCGCCGTCTATTGGACACTCCCCGACAACGCCGGCCGCGGCCTCCTGGCCGAGGTGCCGGTCGTCTTCACCACCGAGAGCGGCGCCGGCCGCCTGAGCGGCAACGCGCTCGGCCTCTCCTTCTGGCAGACCGCCGAGCTCAAGCGGCCCGACGGCGGCACCGTGACCGTCACCGGCGTGCCCGCCCGGCACGGCCCCGTGGGCTGTGAGCCGATCACCGGCGACGTCATCGGGTTCATGCTCACCTCCGACGACCTGCCCTCGGTCTACGTCAGCGGCGACAACGCCGCCCTGGAGCACGTCAAGGAGATCGCCGAGAGGTTCGCCCCGGTGGACACCGCGATCCTCTTCCTCGTCGGCGCTCGCGTGCCCTTCGCCTTCGACGGCGCCCTGCTCACCCTCGACAGCGCCCAAGGCGCCGAGGCCGCCAAGACACTCGGCGCCCGACGCGTCGTCCCCGCCCACTACGACAGCTGGGCCCACATCCAGGAAGGCCACGGCGAGATCCAGGCCGCCTTCGCCGAAGTCGGCCTCGCCGACCGCCTCGACTTCGCCCGATGCCCCCGACCGAACCCACGGAGACCACGATGACCACTGCCAACCTCGACCTGGCCCACGCTTACTTCCAGGCCGTGCAGACCGGAGACATGGCCGCCCTCGGCGGCCTCCTCGACGAGCAGATCGTCTGGCACCAGCCCGGTGCCAACCAGTTCTCCGGCGACCACAAGGGCCAGGGCGCCGTCTTCCAGATGCCCGGCAGCATGATGGAGGCCAGCCAGGGCACCTTCGCCATCGACAAGATCCGCTCCCTCATGGGCAACGGCGACCTGGTCGCCGCCACCATCCACTTCACCGGCCGCCGCGGCGACACGTCCATGGCCATGGACGGCGTGGACCTCCTGCGCATCCAGAACGGCAAGATCACCGAGATGTGGCTCTTCTCCGGCGACCAGAACGCCGAAGACGCCTTCTGGGGCCGCTGACACCCACCGTGTGCCCCGAGGCCGACCCGGCGCTTGGCGACGGCCCCACCAGTGAAAGGCATCGCGTGCGGAAGATGACCGACGAGCAGTGGAGGGCGTTCGTCACGCACGGCACCCGCACCGGCAAGCTGTCGACCGTCAAAGCCGACGGCAGGCCGCACGTCACACCGGTCTGGTTCCTGCTCGACGGTGACGACATCGTGCTTACCACCGAGAAGGACGGCGTCAAGGGCCGCAACCTCGCCCGCGACGGACGCTTCGCCCTCTGCGTCGAAGACGACCACCCCCCATACGTGTTCGTCATCCTCCAAGGACACGCCGACACCTCCGCGAAACCCGACGAGATGCTGCACTGGGGCGGCCTCCTCGGCGCCCGCTACATGGGCGAAGACCGCACCCTGCCGGCTGGGGCGCGCGTGTCGTTCGCCCGCACCCCCGTCGCCGACGGCGACACCGTGACGGTCGACGAGGGGCTGGTGCTACGCGCGATCGCCACTCCCGGGCACACCCCGCACCACACCTCCTATGCCCTCACCGAGGACGGGCGGGGTGTGGCGGTGTTCACCGGTGGATCCCTGCTGATCGGCACCGTTGGCCGCCCCGATCTCGTCGAGCCGCGGCTGACCGAGCAACTGGCCCGCGCCCAGCACGCCTCCGCCCACCGGCTGGCCGACGAGCTGGACGACG
>NZ_JBEXSH010001138.1:0-2359 GCF_040613555.1 Streptomyces sp. NPDC006265 | reverse complement strand
AAGACCAACCCCACCAAGACCACCGGCTAGTATAAAACGCCCTACAACGCGACAACCCCAACCCCCGCAATCACGCCCCCCGGGCGGGGGTGTTGACGGGCCCGGGCGGGGCCGCCCCCCCCCCCCCGCGCGCCGTGGGGGGTGTGTCTCGTGGGATGACAAGCGTCTGAGCGGCGGTGCTCCGGTACCGCCGCGCAGGCGTTTTCCCGTCTGCGGGGTCTTGACGGGGCGGTATATCTGACGGACAGTCAGAAGCCGTGAGGGGTGAGCCGGAGGTCCACGAGGAGTTCGAGGCGCGACTGAAGGCCTACCAGGGCCGGCCGGCCGCCGCCACCGGGGTCGGCCGCGACCCGGTCAACGAGCCGATGATCAGGCACTGGTGCGAGGCCATGGGCGACACCAGCCCCGCGTACACGGGACCGGACGCCGTCGCGCCGCCCACCATGCTCCAGGCGTGGACCATGGCCGGCCTCACCCGCCGCCCGGAACGCACGGCCGCCTACGACGAACTCCTCACCCTGCTCGACGAGTCGGGCCACCACGCGGTCGTCGCCACCGACTGCGAACAGGAGTACCTGCGCCCGCTGCGCCCGGGCGACGAGATCACGTTCGACTCGGTGATCGAGTCGGTGTCCGGCCGCAAGACCACGAAGCTCGGGGCGGGTTACTTCGTCACCACCCGCACGGACGTCCGCGCGAACGGCGAGCCGGCCGGCACCCACCGCTTCCGCATCCTCAAGTACGCCCCCGCTCACGGGCCTTCGACGCCGTCCGAACGCCGCCCGCGCCCCGTCGTCAACCGCGACAACGCCGGCTTCTGGGAGGGCGTGGCCCGCCGCGAGCTCCTCATCCAGCGCTGCACTGCCTGCGCCACCCTGCGTTTCCCCTGGCTGCCGGGCTGCACCACCTGCGGATCCCCCGACTGGGACACCGTCGAGGCGAGCGGCGAGGGCACGGTCCACTCCTACGTCGTCATGCACCACCCGCCCTTTCCGGCCTTCGAACCGCCCTACGCGGTCGGCCTGATCGAGCTCGCCGAGGGCGTGCGGATCGTCAGCAACGTGGTGGGCGTGCCGCACGACAAGGTGCGGATCGGAATGCCGGTGCGGCTGGAGTTCCGGCGCTACGACGACGAGCTGGTGCTGCCCGTCTTCCAGGGGGTGACGCCGTGAAGGCCGGCGACCGGCTCCCGCCGCTGGAGATCCCGGTCACCCGCACCCTGATCGTCGCCGGGGCGATCGCCTCCCGCGACTACCAGGACGTCCACCACGACCCGGACCTGGCGCGGCGGAAGGGCTCCCCCGACATCTTCATGAACATCCTGACGACCAACGGCCTGGTCGGCCGCTACATCACCGACCACTTCGGTCCGCGGGCGGAGCTGCGCCGGGTCGCCATCCGGCTCGGCGCGCCCAATCATCCCGGCGACACGATGGTGCTGACCGGCACGGTCGAGGAGGTCGACGGTGACACGGCGACCGTCCGGGTCGTCGGCGCGAACGGCCTCGGCGAGCACGTCACCGGCACCGTGACGGTGAGGGTCCCGGCATGAGCCTCTCAGGGCGCGACGGACTCGGCGGACGCGCGGCCGTCGTCGGTGTGGGAGCCACCGCGTTCTCCAAGGACTCGGGCCGCAGCGAACTGCGCCTCGCCGTCGAGGCGGTGCGGGCGGCCCTCGCGGACGCGGGGCTGACACCGGCCGACGTCGACGGAATGGTCACCTTCACCATGGACACCAGCCCGGAGATCACCGTCGCCCAGGCGGCGGGCATCGGGGAGCTCTCCTTCTTCTCCCGCGTCCACTACGGCGGTGGCGCGTCCTGCGCCACCGTCCAGCAGGCCGCCCTGGCGATCGCCGCGGGCGTGGCCGACGTGGTCGTCTGCTACCGGGCGTTCAACGAGCGCTCGGGCCGCCGCTTCGGCTCCGGGGTGCGGCACCGGGAGCCCTCGGCGGAAGGTGCGGCCCTCGGCTGGTCGCTGCCGTTCGGCCTGCTCACCCCGGCCTCCTGGGTGGCGATGGCCGCCCAGCGCTACCTGCACATCTACGGGCTGACCCCCGAGGCGTTCGGGCACGTGGCGGTCGTCGGCCGGAAGTACGCGGCGACCAACCCGGCGGCCCACTTCCACGGCCGTCCCATCACCCTGGCCGACCACGCCGCCTCGCGCTGGATCGTCGAACCGCTGCGGCTGCTGGACTGCTGCCAGGAGACGGACGGCGGCCAGGCCCTCGTCGTCACCTCCGTCGAACGGGCCCGCGACCTGCCCCGCCCGCCCGCCGTGATCGCCGCCGCGGCCCAGGGCGCCGGACGCGCCCAGGAGCAGATGACGAGCTTCTACCGCGACGACCTGACCGGCCTGC
>NZ_JBEXSH010001137.1:0-2361 GCF_040613555.1 Streptomyces sp. NPDC006265 | reverse complement strand
GGTTCTCGGGGCCGCGCCGGCGCAGCAGGAGCAGCGCCACGTCGTCGTCTCCGCCGCGCTCGGCGGCCACGTCGATCAGCCGCTCGGCGAGGTCCCGTACGTCGTCGGGGCCGGTGGTGACGAGTGCGCTCAGGGTGCGCATGCCGTCGTCGAGGTCGGCGCCGGGCTGCTCCACCAGACCGTCGGTGCACAGCAGCAGGGTGTCGCCGGGGTCGAGCTCTATGGTGCCCACGGGGTATTCGAGGCGGCCGAACTCGGCGGACAGGCCGAGCGGCAGCCCGCCGGGGACGGTGACGCGGCGGCAGGAGCCGTCGGCGTGGCGCACCAGCGGATCGATGTGACCGGCCCGGACCATCTGGAGCACGCCCGTGGACAGGTCGGCCTCCGCGTAGAGGCAGGTCGCGGAGCGGTCGGTGTCGAGTTCGTGCAGGAAGACGGAGGCGCGGGCCATGACGGTGGCCGGGGGGTGCCCCTCGGCGGCATAGGCGCGCAGCACGATGCGCAGCTGGCCCATGACGGCGGCCGCGTGCGTGTCGTGGCCCTGGACGTCGCCGATGACGGCGCCGACCCGGCCGCCGGGCAGCGGGATCAGGTCGTACCAGTCGCCGCCGATGTCCCGGCCGACGGAGCCGCCGATGGTGGCGGCACGGTAGCGGACGGCGACGTCGGCGCCGGGCACGCTCGGGATGGTCCGGGGCAGCATGGCCTGCTGGAGGCCCTGTGCGAGGTCCATCTCCTGCTCGTAGAACATGGCACGCTGAAGGCTCTGCGCGATGCTGCTGCCGAGGGCGACGAGGATGTTGCGCTCCTCGGAGGTGAAGCCGTACCGGTCGCTGTAGAGCAGGCCCATGGCGCCGATCGGCCGGGCCTGGACGATGAGCGGCAGATAGGCGGCCGAGGTGATGTGGAGGTCGGTGATGTGCGGCCACAGGACCGGGTAGCGCTCGGCGAACTCCTGCGGTGACTCGATGAAGCACGGGCCGAGGGTCCGTACGGCCTCGCTCATCGGGTAGGGCTCGTCGATCCGGGTGACGCGGGTGCCGGGCACGAAGCTGTCCGAGGGACCCTCGGCTACCAGGCGGATGCGGCCGGCCTCGACCAGGCCCATGACGAGGCTGGTGGCGCCCAGATGGACGAGACCGTGGGTGTCCTTGAGGACGTCGATGACGTCCTGGACGGTGCGGGCGTGGGCGAGGGCGGCCGTGGTCAGTTCGACGACGCTGGTCTGCTCGCGGCGGGCCTCGTCCCGGGCGGCCTGGTCGAGGCGGGCGTCGCTCTCGCCGAGTTCCCGGGTGGCGTCCCGGATGATGCCGATGATGCGGCGCGGCCGTCCGGTGTCGTCGCGCCGGATGTAGCCCTGGGTGTGGGTCCAGCGCAGGGAGCCGTCGCGGCGGCGGATGCGGAAGTAGGCGCCGTAGTTCTCGCTGCCGTCCTTCAGTGCCTGGGAGACCGCGGTGTCCAGGCGCCGGGACTCGTCGGGCGGGACACGCTTGGCGAGGGTCTCGGGGTGGTCGTCGTACTCGTCGGGGCGCACGTCGAAGACTTCGTGGGCCTGAGCGTCCATCTGCATCAGGCCGGTGTCCAGATCCCAGTCGAAGCTGCCCATCCGGTTGAGCACGAGGATCGGGTCCGGGTGGGCGGGCCAGTCGTCCGGAAGGGACAGGGCACTCGCTCCCCGATCAGCCATGGGCCCACCTTGCCAGGATTCGTCCGATTCTTCGACCGGATGTGCTGAGTTTACGAGCCGCGGCACCGGATCGGCCCTCAGTTGCTGAAGACGCCTGTGGGGCTGCCGGGGATGCGTTCGGCGGCCCGGTCGTCGGGAATCAGCCCGGCTCCGTCGGGCGGATCGGGGTGGTCCGGGACGGCCTCGGGGCCGACCTCGCCGGGGCCGCCGGGGTCCTCCGGGGCGGCCGGCGGTTCGGGAAGCGGGGTGGTCTCGCCGGACGGGGGAAGGGCCGTTTCCGCCTCCGGGAGACTCACCTCGGCCGGGGTGTCCCAGGGGGAGGCGCCGCCCGGGTCGGTGTCCGGCTCCGGGGGAGGCGCCGTGTCCGGCGGGACATGGGTCTGCGGCGGCGACGGTGGTGGCCGGGACGAGCCCGGGGGGTCCGTCACCCGGGCGGGCGGCGGCAGGGCCCGGTCGCGGCGTACGTCGTGGCCGGTGCGGCGTTCGATCCAGGCCCGGGCGGTGACGTCGATGATCGTGAAGCCGGTGACGGCCTGCGGGGCCGGGGTCACGGCGATCACCCGGCCGGGCCGGTAGCCGGGCCAGCCTGTCCGGCCTCCTCCAGTCCCTGCGTGCTGGTGGCGTCCCATATGGCGATGTTGTCCTTGGGGAAGCCGCACTGCATGGCCTCCCGC
>NZ_JBEXSH010001136.1:0-2366 GCF_040613555.1 Streptomyces sp. NPDC006265 | reverse complement strand
CGAGGAGTTCGCCCGCGACGACGACGCGTGGGTCGACGACACCGTCGAGCACTTCGAGCCCGACGCCTCCTGAACCTCCCCACCACCGGGCCGCCTTGCACCCACGGCCGCCCGGCTCCCTCCCCCAGCACCCGCACCGAAGGGCTCCCTCATGCTCGACAACACCGAATTCGAATGGGTCTGCGCCGACGCCACACCGGTCCTGCTCTACCCCGGCTTCACCTCCGACGACGCGCTCGTCGAACCCGGCGAGATCGTCGCCGCCGTCTACGACAGCAGTGACGGCATCGCCCTCCACGGCAACCGCGACAAGGTGCTCGCCCTCCTCCTCCGGCTCGCCGACGCGGTCCGCAACGCCCCGCCCGTCCCCACCACGGATGCGTGCATCGCGGCCACGACCGACCCCTCCACCTGGAAACCGGGACCCCTCACCGAATCGCTCACGCCGACCGGCAGGGCCTGGCCCCTGTGCGACGCCGAGTCCCTCCAGCCCATCGCGGCCGACCCCCGCCTCGCCACCTGTTCCGACTGCGTCGATGCCTTCAACGAGCGCGGACCGCTGACCCCCCTCCGCCTCGTTCACTTCCTCCCCAACCAGCCCTGACCCACCACGAAAGGGGACTTCCGTGAACGACTCCAAGCCCGCCCGTCGCCCGAAGCCCCTGGCCGAAATCGGAACCACCTACGCCGAGCGCAGCGACCTGTGGCGACACCACATCCTCGGAGCACGCCCGGTACACGTCTGGACCGTCACCAGCCACATCGACGGCCGCGTCGCCTTCAACGGCCACGCCGAGCCGACGTTCTCCGCCTACTGGATCGGCAAGCACCTGATGCGCTGCGAAGCCGACGGCTCCCCCACCGACCCCACGTACGTCGAGCGCGAACGCGCCCGCCTCCGGGACATGGAGAGGCAGCACGCCGCCCTTCCCCCGCTCGACCAGGTCATCAACGAACTGATCGCCGAGAAGCTCCAGCCCTGACCACACCCCCTTCCGGTGCCGGGTCCCGCAGGGCCTGGCACCCCGACCCAAGGCACCCATGAATCCCCTAGACGCAGCCGGCTCCCTCTACGAAGCTCTCCTCGCCGAAGCCCGGCAGTGGGCGTGCGACGACGCCGAAGACCAGGAGGTTCTCGACGCGATCGAGCACGCGCCCGCCCCGCACGACCAGCTCGCGCTGCTGCAGAACTCCAGCCTCGTCCCCTCCCACCTGTCCTCGGCCATCGCCGACGCCCTCCTCGCACTCGACCCCGCCACCTACTCCCCCACGCCGACACCCCCGGGAACTGCCATGGCCGACCCCCAACTCCACCGTGTCCGCAACGCGTCGATCACCGTGGTCAACGCCTCCCCCGAGGACAACACCCCCAGCGACGTCTACGAGATCCAGGTCTTCGGCGTCAGCGTCCTCATCCGCCGGCGCGCCCAGTGGGGCCCCGCCACCGACGTCCCCTACATCCACATCGACAACCAGGGCGACGACGGCCTGCTGCTCTTCGAGGTGAACAACAGCGGCGAACACGAGCACCGCACCGGCGCCGGAGGGACCGCAGCATGACCCCTGACCGCGCCTACGCCACCGCACGCCAGCTGATCGACCCCAACGCCGACTACACCGTCCGCGTCCGCACCGACACCGGCTGGACGCAACCCGCCGACCCCGACCACCGGGAACTGCCCGGCCTGGACGTCCTCCTGGCCGCCCGCCGCCTCCTGCGCGCCCGGCCCGCCGGCCACGTCGGCAGCACCCACCCCGACACCCTGGACATGCACACCGGCGACGGCCGACTCTGGCTGCGCTTCACCGCCACAATCCTGGGCGACGACGACCCGGGCCCTGCCCAGTCGGCCACCGACGACCGGGCACCGCAAGGGCTGTGGCAGCTGCTCGGCCTCTCCGGATCCTCGCTCGTGCCCCTCGCCCGCTGCGATCTCACCGACTCCGACCTGGTGACACTGGCCCGTACCTGCCTCACCCTGAGCCGAGCCCACCCGCTTCCACAGCCGGGCGTGCCGCCCGAAGCCGCGCTGCTGCTGGAGCGCCTCGCGAGCAGCACGGAGGCCATCGACAGCGGCCACCCCAGCGCCCCGGACATCGACGACGACTTCTCCCGCACCGAGCTGCTCACCCTCGCCGACACAGCACTCGCCCTGTACCGGACCCACGCAGACCCCGACGACCTCCTCAGCCGCCCCGAGGTTCTTCTCCTGGCCCACCTCGCCCACGACGACACTCCACCCTGACCTAACCTCCCCGCACCACGAGAGCCCGGTCCGCGCAGGTTCATCCGGGCCAGCCGCTGCATCGCTTCCTCGTAGGCCGACACCGTGTAGTACGCGGCCCTGATGGTGGCGCGCTTGCCC
>NZ_JBEXSH010001135.1:0-2373 GCF_040613555.1 Streptomyces sp. NPDC006265 | reverse complement strand
GGCGGCCGTCCGTACCGTGTCCGGTTCGCCACCCGGGCGCAGGACGATCACGAGGGAGACGAGAAGTCCCACTGCTGCCACGGCGACGGCCCAGACGAGGGCCGTGCGCCGCTTGCGGAGGGGACGGCGGTGGGATGCGGATGCCACGGATGAGTCCTTCGGGTCCTTGCGTGGTTCAGGAGAACGCGCGCTCACAACCCACCAGTGGTCACCGAGGCGGGAAAGGTTGCCGGGGCCCGTTCTCTCGATTGCCCCGGTCCTCGATTGCGTACATAAAGAACGCCGGTTCCGAGCCGTCCGACACGTTCCGGAAACCTATCCTCCAGGAACCCCGCCTACCGTGGGCCACACCCTGCCCCGGCCACCGTCGCCCGAAGGCCCACCCCTGCCCTCGCCGAGACGACAGGAGCCCCGTGTCCCGCCGCATCGCCCCCCACCTTCCGCCCTGGCTGGCGCACGCCCTGCACGCCCAGCGGGGACCGGTGCCCTGGAGCGCGGTGACGCGGGGGGCCCTGTCCGCCGGGCCCTTGCTGCTCGTGGCCGTACAGACCGGACTCTCCTCCCTCGGCGTCGTCGCCGCCGTCGCCGCCATGCTCGCCGGGATCAACGACCGGCCCGGGAGCCGGCGCGTCTCCGTCAAGCGGATCGGGGTGCCCGCCCTGGGCGGTGCGGTGGGGCTCCTGGTCGGTACGTACACCGGGCAGGGGACCGGGGCGGTCGTGCTCACCCTGGTGCTCACGGCCGTCGGGCTCGTCGCCGGGGGGATGAGCGCCATCGGGCCCGTCGCGTCCGCCGTCGGGACACAGTTGCTCGTCGGCGCGGCGATCGGCGCCGGGATGCCCCTGCCGGAACCGGGGTGGGAGCGGGCGCTCGCCTATCTGGCCGGAGCGGGCTGGCTGCTCGTGCTGCGGCTCGTCCTGCCCACGCCCGGCTCCCTCGCCGGTGACTTCCGGTTCGACGGGGAGCGGGAGGCCGTGGCCGGTGTCTACGAGGCCGTCGCCGAGCTGCTCGACGCTGTCGGCGGGCCGGACGCCATCCGTCGCCGGGCCGCGCTGACCGCCGCCCTCGACCACGCCCAGGACGCCCTCGCCGGACCCCGGCTGCGGAGGTACGCCTCCTCCTCCACCGAGCGGCGGCTGCACGCGCAGTACGCCGCGGCCCTGCCCCTCGCCGAGGCCGCCACCGCCCTTGCCTGGGCCGAGGAGGCCGTCACCGAGCGGGCCTCCGAAGGACCCCGGCGACTCGCCGCGGCCGTACGTGGCAACACCCACACCGGGCCGCTGCCCGCACCGTCCCGTTCGGCGCCGGCCCTGCGCGCCCTCGACGACGCCCTCCTGCACGCCGCCGAGGTGTTCGACCAGGGCCGGGGCGGCGATCTGCACACCCGGCCGCGCGGCGCCGGGGACCGGCTGCGCGCTGCCTTCGGCACCGCCGGACGCGAGTACGGGCTCCGCGTCGCCCTCTGCTTCGGCGCCAGCTCGGCGGTCGCCCAGGCCCTGTACCAGAGCCAGTGGTACGGGCAGCACGAGCACTGGTACTGGCTGCCCGCCACCGCCGTCTTCCTGGTCAAGCCCGACCTCGGGCCGCTTGTCTCGCGCGTGCTGAACCGGGCTGCCGGGACCGTCCTCGGGGCGCTGCTCTTCGCCGGGCTCGCCGCCGTCCTGCCCCGCCCGGAAGGCCTCATCGCGCTCGTCGCCCTCAGCGGGGCGCTCATACCCGTCGCCACCCGGCACTTCGCCGCCCAGACCGCCGTTGTCACCGTCCTCGTCCTGGCGCTCGTCATGGTCGGCGGCGAATCCCAGGCCTCCGCCGGGCGGATCGGCGAGACGCTGCTGGCCTGCGCGATCGTGCTGATCACCGGGCACCTGCCGATGCCCGGACAGCGCGGCGGGGGAGTGCGCGCCCGGCTCGCGGCGGCGGGCGACGCCGCGTACGCCTACCTCACGCACGTGCTGGACGAGGCCGACGCCCCGCGCATCGGGACCTCCGGCACCCCTTCCGGCCACCGCGCCACCCGCTGGACCCTGCGCCGCGAGGCCTACCGCACCCTGGCCGAGGCCCGTTCGGCCATCTCCCTCGCCGCGCACGAACTGCCCGCCCTCGCCCGGCACACCGAGGGTGCGGACGAGGTGGCCGGCCTCCTCGAACGCCTCGTCGACACGACGACCGCCTGCGCCGTGCACCTCGACGACACGGGCCGGATCGGGCCCCGCCACAAGGAACGCCTCACGGCCGTTCTCGCCGAACTCGCCGGACGCGGAGAACGGGCGGGACTACGGCGAGACGTCCTTGGAGGTGTTGCCGTTGTTGACTTCGGTGAAGTTGTGGTTGAAGTGCGTGGCGGGGACGATGAAGCCCGCCGAGGCCAGGGCC
>NZ_JBEXSH010001134.1:0-2379 GCF_040613555.1 Streptomyces sp. NPDC006265 | reverse complement strand
GGGCGGGTACCGCGACGGCGGCCGCCCCGGCCGCCTTGAGCAAGGTGCGGCGCGTCGGCCGCCGCCCGCCGATGGGTCCGGTGCTGTGCATGGTGCTGTGTGTCCCCCGTGTACTCGGTGCGGGCCCGCCATGCGGAGCCGGCATCTCACTCATGAGCCAAGGTGTTTTCGGTTCTGCGTGCCGTGGCGCTCGTGCCGGTCAGCTCGCCTGGCCGTACGGGTCGTCGATGGCGTAGCGCCACACCCCGTCCTCGCCCCGGGTCAGCACGTCGACCCCGACACCGGCCAGGTGGTCGCTGGTGCCGTCGGCGCCGGGGATGTCGATCGTCCAGTCGACGATCATCAGCGCGGTCTCGCCGGTCACGAACACCTGCCGGGGCTTGGCCGCCATGCGCGGCCCGGCCTCCAGGAATTCACGCTGGTACTTCCGGCGTTCGTCACCGCTGAGCGGCTTGCCCGGTTCCCAGACGGCGACCGCGTCCGCGGTGTAGAACTTCTCGACCGTCTCGTAGTCGCCGGCGTTGACGGCCTCGACGTAACGGGCGGTGTGGTTTTCCAGTTCCGCGACGAGCTCGGACATGGCGGAAATCGACCTGCCTTCTTGGCTGGAGGAACGTTTGAGGGGAAGTTCAGGGAAAAGAACGTCCACGCGGCTGCTGCACGGGCAGTGCGGGTGCTCGTGCATTTCCGTGGCCGACACTATTCGGGCGGGTTCAACGTTCCAGCCACGCTGCGGTAATGCCGTGGTCTCCCCGCGGGCGGGGCACGACATGACAGTGCCGCCGGGCGACGGTGTGCGAGTCGCCCGGCGGCACGTGATCCGGTCAGCGGGGAAGGGGCGGCAGCGGCCTCGGGCGCGGCGAACCCGGGCCTGCGGCGGCCTCAGGCCTGGCGCACCCGGCCGTCCCAGCGCCAGGCGCCACGGCGCGGCACACCGGGCAGCGCGGCGCGTCCCGTGCACCACAGCAGAGTCTCGGCGGGGGAGTGACCGGCGGGCGCGTCGGGGAAGAGCCGCTCGACCACGGGCGCCGCCAGGGCGTCCGACGGCGTGTACTCCACGCCTACCGCCTGCGCGATGTCCCATCCGTGGACGACGAGTTCGAGTACACCCATCGCGGCGAAACCGGCCGCGTCGGAGTGGCCGTACGGGTGCCAGGCGCGGACCTCCGGCGGGGTGTCGCGGACGGTGCCGGCGAGCAGCGTGCCCGCGATCCGGATGCCCTCCAGGGCGGCCGGGACCGGGGCGTGACCGTCGATCGAGGAGAACAGGGTGATGTAGCGGTCGGTGGGACGGGCGATGAGCAGGCCCGCGTACCCCACCACCCCGAGCGCGATGTGCGAAAGGGTCTCACGACAGCTCCAGTCCAGATCACCCGCCTTTCCGCGCCAGTCCTGATCGGCTCCCTTCTCCAGTGCCGAGGTCGTGTCCTCGGCCGCCGTCCGTACGAGTTCGGGCCATGAAAGAGTCATGCTGGGATGTTCCCATACGGGCCTTTGCGGGCACCGCCCGATCATTTCCCGGTCAGTGTCCGGTAATTGCTGGGTAATGGTGCGTCAGATCGTCTCCGGTTTCCGGAGGTACGGCAGTGATGACCAGGCGATGAGTGTGCTCTTACTCATTTCTCCGGGCTCTTCGTTAAGGTTTTGAACTGCCGGGGAGCGTATGGGTTCTCACGCCTCTCGACCGGCAGTAGGAATCACAATCGAGGAGCCGGAATGGCCACGAACGACGACCTGGCAGCCGTACTGGAAGCCGTGGACAGCATCGTCCCGACCCTGCGCGAGAACGGCCGCGCCGCCGAGGACCGCGGCTGGCTGCTCGACGAGAGCATCGAACTCCTGGAGAAGGCCGGGGTGTTCCGCATGGCCGTGCCGCGCCGGTTCGGCGGGCTCGACCTGCCGCTCGCCGAACAGGCCCGGGTCATCACCGAGATCGGCCGCGGCTGCCCCGCCGCCGCCTGGGTGACGATGGTGTGGGTGACGAGCACCTGGACGGCGACGCTCTACCCCGACCGGGCCCAGGAGGAGGTCTTCGCGTCCGGCTCCGTCAAGATCTCCAGCGCGTTCGCGCCGACCGGCGTCGCCGTCCCCACCGAGGGTGGCTACCTCCTCAACGGCACCTGGAAGTTCAACACCGGCTGCAAGGGAGCCGACTGGGACTTCACCGCCGCGATGGTGCGCAACCCGGACGGCACCGAGGGCGAGATCATGGCCCTCGTCCCCATGGCCGACCTCAAGATCGTCGACGACTGGGACGTCTCGGCCGGCGCCGCCACCGGCAGCGCCACCGCGGTCGCCGAGGACGTCTTCGTGCCGGCCCACCACGCCGTGTCCTTCGAGGAGGTCATGGTCAGCGCGACCGGCGACCGCTCCAACAGG
>NZ_JBEXSH010001133.1:525-2394 GCF_040613555.1 Streptomyces sp. NPDC006265 | reverse complement strand
GGGACCAGCGCGTGCGTGAAGCCCAGACGGTGGGCTTCGGCCAGTCTGCGCTGCACTCCGGTGACCCGTCTCACCTCGCCCGCGAGGCCCACTTCGCCGATCGCGACGAGGTTCTTGGGGAGAGGTGTGTCACTCGCCGCGCTAGCCAGGGCGAGGGCGACGGCCAGGTCGGCTGCGGGCTCCGAAAGCTTCACACCGCCGACCGTCGCGGAGTAGATGTCCCTTTTGCCCAAGGCGCTGATCCGCCCCCGCTGTTCCAGCACCGCGAGCATCATCGAGACGCGGGAGGTCTCCAGGCCGGAGGTGGTGCGGCGCGGGGAGGGGATCTGCGAGTCGACCGTAAGCGCCTGGACCTCGGCGACCAGCGGGCGGCGGCCCTCCAGGGTGACGGTCAGGCAGGTGCCCGGGACCGGTTCGGCCCGGCGGGTCAGGAAGAGCCCGCTCGGGTCGGCGAGGCCCGTGATGCCCTCGTCGTGCAGCTCGAAGCAGCCGACCTCGTCGGTGGTGCCGTAGCGGTTCTTGACGCCCCGCACGAGACGCAGGCGGGCGTGCCGGTCGCCCTCGAAGCTCAGGACGACGTCCACCAGGTGCTCGAGCAGGCGTGGGCCCGCGATCGCGCCGTCCTTGGTGACATGGCCCACCAGCAGTGTGGACATGCCGCGTTCCTTGGAGGCCCGGATGAGGGCTCCGGCGACCTCCCGCACCTGCGCCATGCCGCCGGGTGCGCCGTCGATCTCCGGGGACGCGACCGTCTGCACCGAGTCCATGATCAGCAGCGACGGCTTCACCGCGTCCAAGTGGCCCAGCACCGCGGCCAGATCCGTCTCTGCCGCGAGATACAGGTGGTCGTCGATGGCGCCGATGCGGTCGGCGCGCAGCCGGACCTGACTCGCCGACTCCTCGCCCGTGATGTACAGCGTGCGGTGCTCGTCGCTCGCGGACTTGGCCGCCACGTCCAGCAGGAGCGTGGACTTGCCGACGCCGGGCTCGCCCGCGACCAGGACCACCGCGCCGGGGACCAGCCCGCCGCCGAGCACGCGGTCCAGCTCGGGAACGCCGGTGGGGCGGGCGGTGGCCTGGCGGCCGTCCACCTGGCCGATGGGCAGGGCGGAGGTGGTGACCCGGCCCGGTGCCGTCGTACGCACCGCGGGCGCGCCGTACTCCTCGACCGTCCCCCAGGCCTGGCACTCGGGGCAGCGGCCGAGCCACTTCGCCGTCTGCCAGCCGCACTCCGTGCAGCGGTAGGACGGGCGGTCCTTGGTGGTCTTCGTACGGGCAGCCATGGACGAAACCGTAGCGGCCGGCACTGACATCGCGGGACCGGCCGACGGCTGCCACCTGCGCGCCAGGGGTTCGCCACCCCGCGCCAGCGGCGGAACGACCGGTTCATGTCCCCGATTGAGGGATCGTTTCACCCGTACGGATTAAAAGTGCTCAAGCCGCCTGAAGGTGCCACTCCCGGCCCCCTACGGTCGCCGAATGATGAGCAGTACTCCGGAGATCTCGACCCGCTCGGCCCGCACGGCCGGTGCCCACCGGGCGCACCGGGAGGCGCGCGACCGCGGGGCGGCGCGCACGCTGGCGCAGCAGCCGTCCGCGCGCTACGAGCCCTACCTGGACGGCCTGTTCACCTACTGCCTCTCCGTGCTGTGCGACCACGACGCCGCGACCACCTCCCTGTGCGACGTCCTCGCACTCGCCGAACGCCGCGGCCGGCACGTCCCCGAGGCACCCGACGACCGCAGGGCCTGGCTGTACGCGCTGGCCCGCTGGGCGTGCCTGCGCAAGCTGGCCGAGGCCAAGCAGAAACGTCAGAGCAGCCATGCCGCGGGCCGACATGGTCGGTCTCCCCCGTGGAGTCGGCGGCTC
>NZ_JBEXSH010001133.1:0-515 GCF_040613555.1 Streptomyces sp. NPDC006265 | reverse complement strand
GGGCAGGTTGCCGCCGACGCCCATGATGATCGTCATGACCGCGGCCACCAGGGCCGCCTCCGTGGAGGTCCAGGAGCGCCGCCGTCGCGAACTGGCCCTGCTGGCCTGGCCGGAGGCCGCCGGCACCACCCCCGAGCAGCGCGAGGCCCTCGAACTGGCCGTGCGACACCACCTCGCCGCCCGCGAGGTCGCCGCCGTCCTCGGCATGGACCCGGCCGCCGCCCGCGATCTGCTCGCCTCCGCCGCCTGCGAGGTGGAACGCACACGTGCGGCCCTCGCCGTGGTCGAGACCGGGGCGTGCCCGAGTGTGTCGCACCTCGCCGGAGACGACCGGCTCATGCTCGGCACGGCCCTGCGCAGCGAACTCGTCCGGCACGTCGACGACTGCCCGCGCTGCCGCCGCACCGCCGAGCGCGCCATCCCCGGCCGCTGGCCCGGCACCACCGTCACGCCCGCCGAACTGCCCGTTCTGCCCGCGCCCCGCGCGGCCCTGCACGTGGCGATGGGCCACCACC
>NZ_JBEXSH010001132.1:2056-2397 GCF_040613555.1 Streptomyces sp. NPDC006265 | reverse complement strand
CATACGCTCGGGTCATGTCAGAGGTGTACGCGGCCCGCCGGACGCGTCTGAGGGAATACTGCAACGCGGGCGGCAGCGCGGCGGCGCTGGTCTCCCGCCCCGCCAACGTGCGTTATCTCGCGGGCGCCGCCCCGCAGGGCGCCGTTCTGCTGCTGGGCAGGACCGAGGAGCACGACCTCCTGGTCAGTGCCGTCACGGCGGCCGACCGCCCCATGCAGGAGCGTCCCGACGAGGCCCTGCGGGTACAGACCCTGCCCGGAGCCGGTGGCGGTGACCCGGCCGTCGCGGCCGCAGGATTCGCCGCGGGCCAGGGCGCCGACTCGCTCGCCGTGGAGGCTGGA
>NZ_JBEXSH010001132.1:0-2046 GCF_040613555.1 Streptomyces sp. NPDC006265 | reverse complement strand
GTCTACAGGCCCGCCGCGTCCCGCGCCCAGATCGAGAAGGCGATCGGGATGCTGAACGCGTCCGAGCGGCCGCTGATCGTCGCGGGCCAGGGCGCCGACTCGCTCGCCGTGGAGGAGCACCACCTCACCGTGGCCCGGCACCGCGCCCTCGGCTCGGTAGCCCCCAGGCTGCGCCTGGCCGACCTCGGAAGCGCCGTCGAGCAGCTCAGGGTCGTCAAGGACGAGGAGGAGATCTCCTGCCTGCGCATCGGCGCCGAGATCGCCGACCAGGCCCTCGGCGAACTGCTGGAGTCGATCCTCGTCGGCCGCACCGAGCGCCATCTCGCCCTGGAACTCGAGAGACGACTCCTGGACCACGGGGCGGAGGGGCCGGCCTTCCCGACGTCCGTCGGCACCGGACCGAACGCCGGCCGCCCCGGCCACCGGCCCACCGACCGCCGGGTCGAGGAGGGCGACTTCCTCTCCGTCTGCCTCGGAGCGACGTACCGCGGCTACCGCTGCGAGATCGGCCGCTCCTTCGTCATCGGCACCGCTCCCGCGGACTGGCAGATCGAGCTGTACGACCTGGTCTTCGCGGCCCAGCGGGCCGGGCGTGAAAGCCTGGTACCGGGCGCCGCCTGCCGGGACATCGACCGTGCGGCCCGTCAGGTCCTGGACTCCGCGGGGTACACGGAGGGCCTCACGGTCCTGACCGGACACGGCGTAGGGCTCGAAATCGACGAGGACCCTCAATTGAGTCCCGCGGCCATGGGTAAACTGGACGCTTGCGTGCCAGTCACCGTCGAACCGGGGGTCCACCTCCCGGGCCGGGGCGGTGTCCGGATCGATGACACGCTCGTCGTCCGCCCCGAGGCGGACGGCGGACCCGAGCTACTCACCATCACGACCAAGGAGCTGCTCGCCCTGTAGCCAGGCAGGTGCGTGCCCCAGGGTCGTACGTCAGTCCAGGAGATTCCGCAACCGTGGCTTCCACGAACGACCTCAAGAACGGCATGGTGCTCAAGCTCGAAGGCGGCCAGCTCTGGTCCGTCGTCGAGTTCCAGCACGTCAAGCCCGGCAAGGGCCCGGCCTTCGTGCGCACCAAGCTCAAGAACGTGCTCTCCGGCAAGGTCGTCGACAAGACCTTCAACGCCGGCGTCAAGGTCGAAACGGCCACCGTCGACAAGCGCGACATGCAGTTCTCCTACATGGACGGCGAGTACTTCGTCTTCATGGACATGGAGACCTACGACCAGCTGCACGTCGACCGCAAGGCCGTCGGCAACGCCGCGAACTTCCTGATCGAGGGCTTCACCGCCACCGTCGCACAGCACGAGGGCGAGGTGCTCTTCGTGGAGCTGCCGGCCGCCGTCGAGCTCGTCATCCAGGAGACCGAGCCGGGGGTCCAGGGCGACCGCTCCACCGGCGGCACCAAGCCCGCCATCCTGGAGACCGGCCACCAGATCAACGTGCCGCTCTTCATCACCACCGGTGAGAAGATCAAGGTCGACACCCGCACCAGCGACTACCTCGGCCGGGTGAACAGCTAACCGTGGCTGCCCGCAACACGGCCCGTAAGCGCGCCTTCCAGATCCTTTTCGAGGGGGACCAGCGCGGCGCCGAGGTGCTGACCGTCCTCGCGGACTGGGTCCGGCTCTCCCGGGCGGACACCAGGCAGCCGCCGGTCAGCGAGTACACGATGGAGCTGGTCGAGGGCTACGCGTCGCACGCGAAGCGCATCGACGAGCTGATCGCGCAGTACTCCGTCGGCTGGACCCTCGACCGGATGCCCGTCGTCGACCGCAACATCCTGCGGCTCGGCGCCTACGAGCTGATCTGGGTCGATGCGACGCCGGACGCCGTCGTCCTCGACGAGATGGTGCAGCTGGCGAAGGAGTTCTCCACGGACGAGTCGCCCTCGTTCGTGAACGGCCTGCTCGGCCGGCTGAAGGAACTCAAGCCCTCGCTCCGCCGCGACGAGGTCTGAGACGGACCACATGCCGGAGGGCCCGCAGCGTCACCGGACGCTGTTGGTTAATTCGGGCCCGTGCGTGACGTCGGCTCCCA
>NZ_JBEXSH010001131.1:0-2406 GCF_040613555.1 Streptomyces sp. NPDC006265 | reverse complement strand
AGGGCTCTGGCAAAACGACCCTGGCCCGCGCCCTGGAGGAGGCCGGGTAGCCCGTGCGGCCGACTGCTCGCCGGCGCCCGAGGGCTGCGGCTGCCCGCCCTCACCGGCCTCGGGCCGGGCCGCGGTGTCGCCGTCGCCCTGGGGCGCGTCGTCGGGCTCCGGCTGTCCGCCGCCCCCGCCGGGCCCGTCCGGGCCGGGGTCCGGATCCGGATCGTCGTCGTCCGAGCCGCCGAACTCCTCCAGGGTCTCGTCGAGCTTGTCCTCGTCGAGCCCCGGCGCGTCGAAGGGGTTGCGCCGCCGCCGGTGCGGCAGCGCGAGCAGCGCCGCCTGCCGGACATCCTCCGCGAGCACGTCCGTGCGCCCGGCCCAGGCCGCCAGCGCGGTGGCGGTCCGCGCCATCACGATGTCCGCGCGCATGCCGTCGACCTCGAAGGCCGCACAGGTCGCCGCGATCTGCCGCAGCGCCCCGTCGCCCAGCCGCACGGACGGCAGCAGCTCCCGCGCGGCGACGATCCGCGCACGGACGGCGGCCTCCTCCTCGGCCCAGCGCGCGGCGAAGGCGGCCGGGTCGTCGTCGTAGGCCAGGCGCCGCCTGACGACCTCCACCCGCTGGTCCGGCTCCCGCGAGGCCGCGACCTCCACGGTCAGCCCGAACCGGTCGAGCAACTGCGGCCGCAGCTCGCCCTCTTCGGGGTTCATGGTGCCGACGAGCAGGAACCGCGCGGCATGCCGCACGGAGACGCCCTCGCGTTCGACGTACGAGGCGCCCATCGCCGCCGCGTCCAGCAGCAGGTCGACCAGGTGGTCGTGGAGGAGGTTGACCTCGTCGACGTAGAGGATCCCGCGGTGCGCGTCGGCCAGCAGGCCCGGCTCGAAGGCCTTCACGCCCTCCGAGAGCGCCCGCTCGATGTCCAGTGCGCCGACCAGCCGGTCCTCGGAGGCGCCGACGGGCAGCTCGACCATGCGCGCGGCCCGGGTCTCGAACGCCCCCGGCTCGTGCGGCCCGTCCGGGCAGCCGGGGTCGGGGGAGCCGGGGTCGCAGGAGAAACGGCAGCCGGAGACGACGTCCAGCGTGGGCATGAGCGCCGACAGCGCCCGCACCGCCGTCGACTTTGCCGTGCCCTTCTCGCCGCGCACCAGTACACCGCCGACCGCCGGGGACACCGCGTTCAGCAGCAGCGCGAGCCGCAGGTCGTCCTGGCCCACGACGGCCGTGAACGGAAAGGGGGTGGTCACTTCTCGTCGCCCTCCAAGTCGCCTTCGAGTTCCAGATAGGTGGCCCGCAGCCGCTGAAGCGTCTCCGCGTCCGGCTCGGCCCACAGTCCGCGCTCCGCGGCCTCCAGCAGCCGCTCGGTGATGCCGCGCAGCGCCCAGGGGTTGGACTTCTTCATGAAGTCCCGGTTCTCCGGGTCGAAGACGTACTCGGCGCTGAGCTTCTCGTACATCCAGTCGTCCACGACCCCGGCCGTGGCGTCGTACCCGAAGAGGTAGTCCACGGTCGCCGCCATCTCGAAGGCGCCCTTGTAGCCGTGCCGCCGCATGGCCGCCATCCAGCGCGGGTTGACCACCCGGGCGCGGAAGACGCGGTGCGTCTCCTCGCCGAGCGTGCGGGTCTTCACCTGGTCCGGGGTGGCCGAGTCGCCCACGTACGCCTCGGGGCTCGCGCCCGTCAGGTGCCGCACCATGGCGACCATGCCGCCGTGGTACTGGAAGTAGTCGTCGGCGTCGACCAGGTCGTGCTCACGCGTGTCGACGTTCTTCGCGGCGACGGCGATCCGCTTGAACGCCGTCTCCATGTCCCCGCGGGCGGCCCGCCCGTCGAGCCCCCGGCCGTAGGCGTAGCCGCCCCACACCGCGTACACCTCGGCGAGGTCCGCGTCGGAGCGCCAGTTGCGGGCGTCGATCAGTGGCAGCAGACCGGCCCCGTACGCCCCCGGCTTGGAGCCGAAGATGCGGGCCGTGGCCCGGCGGCGGTCGCCGTGCTCGGCGGTGTCCTGGTCGGCGTGGGCCCGGATGTGGTTGGACTCCGCCGGCTCGTCCAGCTCGGCGACCGTGCGGACGGCGTCGTCGATCAGACCCACGACGTGCGGGAAGGCGTCCCGGAAGAACCCCGAGATGCGGACCGTCACATCGATGCGCGGCCGGCCGAGCTCCGCCAGGGGAACCACCTCGAACCCGGTCACCCGCCGCGAGGCGTCGTCCCACACCGGCCGGCAGCCCAGCAGCGCCAGGATCTCGGCGATGTCGTCGCCCTGGGTGCGCATCGCCGAGGTGCCCCACACCGTCAGGCCGACGGACGTGGGGTAATCGCCGGTGTCCTGCAGATACCGCTGCACCAGCGAGTCCGCGAGCGACTGCCCGACCTCCCAGCTCAGCCGGGACGGAATGGCCTTGGGGTCGTCGGAG
>NZ_JBEXSH010001130.1:0-2413 GCF_040613555.1 Streptomyces sp. NPDC006265 | reverse complement strand
TCTCCCGCCGGATCGAGCTGGACGGCCCGGACGACGAGCTGAAGGAGCTGGCCGACACCTTCGACGACATGCTGGAGCGGCTGCAGCGCGCCTTCCGCAGGCTCTCCCGGTGCAGCTGGGCCGCCAGGTCGTAGTCGCCGTTGATCTCGGCGAGCCTGCCGAGCACGTCGGTCGTCTTCAACCGACCCCATAGATCGCCCAGTTCCGCGAAGTGGGCGCGGGCCTCCTCGGCGTTGCCGCGCAGCGACTCCAGGTCCCCGCGGGCCAGGGCGAAGCACGCGCGCGTGGTCAGCGCGGCGGCGGTGCCCCACGCGTCACGCAGGGTACGGAAACGGACCAGGACCCGCTCGACCCGTTGCTCGCCCTTGACCAGCGCCCCCACCGTCCACTGCGCGTGCGCCAGGAACCACTGCGCCCTGGTCGACTCCAGGGTGGACTCGGGCGGGTACTCCTCCAGGGCGGCGCACTCCCGGTCGTGCTCGCCGAGCAGCAGACGGATGCCCGCGTACCAGAACTCCGCCTCCACGCGCTCCTCGGGCGCGGCCTCACCCGCCGTGTCCAGGGCCGTCGCCAGCGCCCGCCGGGCCTCGCCCAGCCGTCCGCGGACGTACCAGTACCAGGTCAGCGAGTTGACCAGGCGCAGTGCCTCCTGCGCGGCCCCGGCCCGGTCGGCCTCGGCCAGCGCGCGCTGCACGTTGGCCGCCTCCAGATCCAGGTACTGGAACCAGCGGGACTGGTCCCGCTGGTGCAGATGCGGCCGGGCCCGTTCGGCGAGGCGGACGCAGTGGAGCAGATGCCGGGCGGCGGTTTCGGCGTGCTCACCGGACTCGGCGAGCTTGTCACGCGCGTAGACCGCGACGGACTCCAGCAGCCGGTAGCGCGGGCCCTGCGGCCCTTCGGTGCGGACGGCCAGCGAGCGTTCCACGAGCAGGCTCAGGGCGTCCAGGACGTCGTCGGGGGACACGCCGCCGCCGGAGCACACGTCCTCGGCGGCCCGCAGCCCGCACCCCTCGGCGAACACCGACAGCCGGCGCAGCACGGTCCGTTCGCGGTCGTCGAGCAGGCCCCAGCTCCAGTCCAGCGTGGCCTGCAGCGTCCGGTGGCGTGAAGGGGCGTCCCGGTAGCCGCTGTTGAGCACTTTGAAGCGGTCGTCGAGCCGGTCGTGCAGCTCCCGGATGCCCAGCGACCGCACCCGGGTGGCGGCCAGTTCCAGTGCGAGCGGGATGCCGTCGAGGCGCCGGCACACGTCGGCGACCAGGGGAGCGGTGGTGGCGTCCAGCGTGAACTCCGGGTCCGTCGCCCTGGTCCTGTCCACGAAGAGGCGCACGGCGCCCGCGCCCGTCAGCGCGTCGAGGTCCGGTCCGTCCTCCGGGGGCAACGACAGCGGCGTCACCGGATACACCATCTCGTCCCGGGTGCGCAGGGGTTCCTGGCTGGTCGTCAGGATGTGCAGATGCGGGGCCCGGCTCAGCAGCAGACCGGCCAGGTGCGCGACGGCATCCACGACGTGTTCGCAGTTGTCCAGCACGAGCAGCAGCCGCCGCCCGGCCAGGGCGTTCGCCAGGCGGTCCGCCGGGCCTCTGGCGTCGTCGTCCGAGGTGTTCTCCCGGATGCCCAGCGTCGCCATCACCTGCTCGGCCAGCGCCTCCGCGCCGGCGAACCGCTCCAGGCCCCCGGCGTCCGCGAGCTCCACGAGCCAGGTGCCCTCGCCGAACGCGCCCGCCAGACTCTCGGCCGTGGCCTGCGCCAGGCGGGTCTTGCCGACACCGCCCGGGCCGGTGAGCGTCACCAGGCGGCGCTGTAAGAGCAGGGCCCGGATCGCCCGCAGGTCCTGCTCGCGGCCCACCAGGGGTGAGGCCGAACCGATGGGACCCGGCCCCGGCTGCGCCCCCGCGACGGACGGCGCCGGCGGCTCCGGTCTGGCCAGGACCGGGTCGTGGCGCAGGATGGCCTGCTGCAGCGCCTCCAGGGACGGGCCGGGGGTCAGCCCCAGCTCCTCGTCGAGCCGGCGCCGCAGATCGTTGAAGCAGTCGAGCGCGTCGGAGGAACGCCCCGCCTGGTACAGCGCCCACATCAGCGCGCCCCGCAGCCCCTCGCGCAGCGGATGCTGCTCCACCAACTCCGTCAGCTCGCCCACCAGCAGGCTGTGTTCACCCAACTCCAGTCGCACCCCGGCGTGTTCCTCCACCGCCGTCAGGCGCTCCTCCTCCAGACTCGCCGTGGTCGGCCGCACGGACGGCTGGTCGGCGAACTCGGCGAAGGCGGGGCCGCGCCACAGCGCCAGCGCCTCGGTGTACAGCGCCGCCCGCGTCACCGGGTCCGCGCCGGACCCCCCGGTGTGTCCTCTTCAGTGTCCGGGCGGGTCGCTTTACAGCGGGGGCGGACAGGACTAACGTACAACCAAATGGTTGTA
>NZ_JBEXSH010001129.1:0-2413 GCF_040613555.1 Streptomyces sp. NPDC006265 | reverse complement strand
GACCGCAGCCTCACGTTCATCGGCTTCAACCTCGACGCCGTCATCGACGACCCGGAACTGGGGTCCCGTCTCCTCGCCGACTTCGAGGCCCGCGGCGGCCACCACGTTGCCCGCGACGATCGGCACCTGCGGGCCGAGGTCGCGCACCAGCTTCAGGGCGCTGATCATCGACTCCTGGTGGCCGTGGGCCGTGTCGATCACGAGCGCGTCGACACCCGCGTCCAGTAGTTCCTGCGCCTTGCCCGCGACGTCGCCGTTGATACCGACGGCGGCGGCGATGCGCAGCCGGCCCTGTGCGTCGGTGGCCGGCTGGTAGAGCGTGGCGCGCAGGGCGCCCTTGCGGGTCAGGATGCCGGCGAGCGAGCCGTCCTTGTTGACGGCGGGGGCGTAGCGGCGGTTGGCGTGGTCGAGGGTGTTGAAGGCCTCGCCCGGGTCCATGTCCGCGTCGATGAGCAGCAGGTCCCGGGACATGACCTCGGCGAGCTGCGTGAAGCGGTCCACGCCGGACAGGTCGGCGTCGGTGACCACGCCGACCGGCTTGTGGTTCTCGTCGACGACGACACCGGCGTCGTGCGCACGCTTGGGCAGCAGGGCCAGCGCGTCCGCCACCGTCTGGTGCGGGGACAGGATGATCGGGGTGTCCAGCACCAGGTGCCGGCTCTTCACCCAGGAGACGACGTCGGTGACCACGTCGTTCGGGATGTCCTGCGGTATCACCACGAGGCCGCCGCGGCGGGCCACGGTCTCGGCCATGCGGCGTCCGGCGATGGCGGTCATGTTCGCGACGACGAGCGGGATGGTGGTGCCCGTGCCGTCCGGGGAGCTGAGGTCGACGGCCTGCCGCGAACCCACCGCGGAGCGGCTCGGCACCATGAAGACGTCGTCGTACGTCAGGTCGTACCCGGGCTGGATGTCATTGAGGAAACGCACGTGCTGCACATCCCAGTCGATCAGAGGTGACCCCCGGACCGGCCGGCCAGGGGGAAAGAGCACGTACTTCATTCTCCCACGCCACCCGCCCGAACAACCCCCAGCGGATCATCCAGGCTGGTCAGGGGGCCTCTCGGAGGTTTCTCCAAGGCCGAGGGTCACGAACAGCCCCGGCCCCCGGTCCGTCGCCTCGGCGAAGATCTCCTCGGCGACCTGCCACTCGTCGGGCCGCGTCTCGGCGTACTTCCGCCAGCCCCGGACGACGACCAGCAGCCCCCGCTCCCCGGCCTCCTCGGGCCAGAGGGCGGGGTCGGCGAGGCAGTCGGCGAGGGCGTCCCAGTTGCGGCCGAACCAGTCGGGCAGGGCCAGGTCACGGGCGCAGCGGTCCATGAGGCCCGCCTTGTCCGTGACCCCGTCCAGGTCCAGGACGACCACGACCCGGCCCGCCGGATCGCCGGCCACCCCGCGCGTTTCCCCGGCCATCCGTCAGACCCCGTCCGGGTCGGACCGGTTGAGCGCGGACTTCGGCGGAGGGCCGGCCGTCATCAGGTAGTCCGCGGCCGACGTGTCCGTCACCAGGCTGGTGACGAGCCCGGACCGCAGCACCGCGTCGATCGCGGGCCCCTTGCGCTGTCCGCCCGCGATCGCCACGACCTCGGGGATCCGGCGGAGCTGGTCGGCCTTCACCGTGATGCACCGCTCGCCCAGGTCCCGGCCGACCCGGCGGCCGTCGGCGTCGAAGAGGTGCGCGGACATCTCGGCGGCGACACCGAGGGAGGCGTAGTGCGCGCGCTCCTCCTCGGTGAGCATGTCGTGCACCGTGGAGATGCCCGCCTCCCAGGATCCGATGGAGACACAGGCGACGGTGACCTTGTCGAAGTGCTCGAAGGCCCGGGCGATCCCCGTCTGGTTGCGCAGCGCCGAGGCCGTGGCGGCGTCGGGCAGCAGCATCGGCGCGTAGATGGGGTACGCGTCGCCGCCGGCCACCTGGGCGGCGCGGCGTACGGCCTCGACGGAACCGCGCTCGGCGGTCCCGGCGTCGTACACGCCCGTCAGCTGCACCACCGTGCACGGGGGCAGCCGGTCGAGCGCCGCCGCCATGTGGATGGTGGAGCGGCCCCAGGCCAGGCCCAGCACATCACCTTCGTCGACCAGTTCGCCGAGCAGGTCGGCGGCCACCTCTCCCAGGTTCTCGGGGTCGGGCGTCTCCTCGGCCTCGGCCGGAGACTCGACCACGACGGCGTGCCTGAGGCCGTAGCGGGCGCGGAGCGCGTCCGAGCGCTCGGCGTCCAGCTCGGCAGGCACACGGATCTCGATGCGTACGAGATCCCTCTCGAGGGCGGTCTCCAGGACCCGGGCCACTTTGAAGCGGCTGACGCCGAACTCCTCCGCGATCTGGATCTTGGACTTGCCCTCGAGATAGAAGCGGCGGGCCATGGCCGCCGCCTGCACCAGCTCAGCGGGTCCCATCCGCATGGCTGAC
>NZ_JBEXSH010001128.1:0-2418 GCF_040613555.1 Streptomyces sp. NPDC006265 | reverse complement strand
GGAGCATCGCCGTGGCTCCTTCCGACCGTCGCCACCGCAGCACTCAGCCTGGCCCGGGCCCGGCGCTCCGGCGCCGCCAAGGCCGTCGCCGTCCCCGCCACCGCGCTCGCGGCGGGAATGCTGTGGTTCTTCCGCGACCCCGAGCGCGAGATCACCCAGGGCCGGGTCATCTCGCCCGCCGACGGTGTGGTGCAGAGCATCATGCCGTGGAAGGACGGCCGCACGCGCGTCGCCATCTTCATGAGCCCGCTGAACGTCCACGTCAACCGCGCGCCCCTCGCGGGCACGGTGACGTCGGTCGAGCACGTACCCGGTGGCTTCGTTCCCGCCTTCAACAAGGAGAGCGAGAACAACGAGCGTGTCGTCTGGCACTTCGACACCGAGCTCGGCGACATCGAGATGATCCAGATCGCCGGCGCGGTCGCCCGTCGCATCGTCCCCTACCTGCCCCAGGGCACGAAGGTCGAGCAGGGCGAGCGGATCGGCCTGATCCGCTTCGGCTCGCGTGTCGACCTCTACCTGCCCGAGGGCGTGGAGGTCGCGGTCGAGGTCGGTCAGAAGACCGTGGCTGGGGTGACTCGCATTGACCGTGATTGATCCTGATACGAAGGCCGGCTGGGTCCCGGAGGCCGACGAGATCGACGAAGAAGAGGAGATGCCCCTCTCTCTTCGTCTGTCGATAGCGGACACGCTGACGCTCGGCAACGCCACGTGCGGCTTCATGGCGGTGTACTTCACCACCACCGGCATCCTGATCCCGGACCTCATGGGCAGCCAGGAGTCCGGCATGGCGCGCAACAGCGCGGCCACGGCGGTCATCCTGATGCTGTGCGCGGCGGTCTTCGACCTGTTCGACGGCCTGGTGGCACGCAAGCTGCGCTCCTCCCCCATGGGCGCCGAGCTGGACAACCTCTCCGACCTGATCAGCTTCGGCCTGGCGCCGGCGTACTTCGTCCTCGTCTACGGCATGGTGGCGGAGGGCGCGTACCAGCGGGTCGCGGCGCTCGGGGCGATCGTGGTGCTGCTGGCGGTGGTGCTGCGGCTTGCGCGGTTCTCGTGCGTCACGGTCAAGGACGGCACCTTCCAGGGCATGCCGTCGCCGTTCGGCGCGCTGACGGTCGTGTCCATCGTGCTGCTGGAGCTGCCCTTCGTGGCGACGCTGCTGGCGATCCTGGGGACGGCGTGGCTGATGGTGAGCCGCGTGGAGTACCCGAAGCCGCGGGGCCGGCTCGCCGTGGCGATGCTGTCGTGGATCGTGCTGGGCATGGGCCTGATGGCCGCCTGGGCCTTCGACGCGCCGAGCGGCCAGCTGCTGCTGCAGACGGGGTGTGCGCTCCAGCTGGTCATGGGCGCGGTGATTCCGCTGTTCGCGACGGCTCGACGGGTGAACAACTTCCGCGACAACCGCCGCGAGGCAGGGGCGGCGCAGCTGCCCTGATCTCGTCCTTGCGCTGACGGGTGTGGCCCGGACCTTCGAGGTCCGGGCCACACCCGTTCTTCGTTCAAGGGCGTCCCCCTCTTGCCCTTGACCGGTCAACTACCGTCGCTCGAGGCCGATTTGCGGAGAAAATACAGGAAGAGGAGGGCGGGAAGAGGGCATTTCACCCACTTCGTCCTACCTTTCCCATCGGGAGGCGGCCATACCCGCGCCCATCCTCAGAGAGCACAACGTCACACTCCAGTCCAAGATCCCCGCGAACTTCGGCGACACGGTGACCCTGCCCGTACGGGAGTACGACGGCACCAGGCCGAACCAGCCACCCCAGCCGGTGCTCATGCTGCACGGCAGGAGCGTGCCGGCGCCGGCGGGGGTCGACCTCGCGCCGGTGCCCGGCGGGCGCGCCACCCGGTACAGCTGGGCTCAGGAACTCGCGGACGACGGCTACGACGTCTTCATCATGGACCTGCAGGGCTCCGGCCGGTCGCCGCGCCCGAGGATGGACGACCCGTGCAACGCCAACCCGGCCCAGCAGCCGGCCCTCGTCCCCCATCCCCTCCCGCCTTCCCCGACCGTATCCGCTTCTCCGTGCCGGACCTGTGCAAGGCCGTCAAGGGGCCCCGCAGGCCTGATGTTCTGCCTCGAGGGTGCGGGCCACTCGCTCGTCTGGGAGATCACCGCCCAGGCGGTGCACCACATGTCGAAACAGTGGTTCAAGAACGGCAAGGTGGAGGGCCAGAGCTCCGGCAGCTACTTCCGGGACTCGAACGGTGCGCGCTGTTCCCCCTGCCGTGACGGCTCAGGTCAGGAAGTCCCTGGCGATGCGCTCCGCCACCCGTTCCAGGATCGGTCCCGCTTCGGCGATGCACTTCGCCACGTCCGGTTCCGCGTCCGTCAGGGGGTAGGCCCGGCGGAAACCGGCCCGGCCCAGGGTCTGGGGCGGCAGGGCGAGGCGGCCGCAGACCGCCACGACGTCCTTG
>NZ_JBEXSH010001127.1:0-2419 GCF_040613555.1 Streptomyces sp. NPDC006265 | reverse complement strand
GGTGGACGTCCAGATCGGCTCCGGCCAGCGCGACGGTGCCGCCGAACCGCTTGCCGAGTCCGCGGATCCGGACGAGGGGTCCGTGGTGCGCGGTGGCCTCGGCGACCTGCTTCAGCGCGGAGGCGGTGGCGGTGTCGCCGACCTTGGCGGGTTGTTCGTGGACGTGCTGTTCCGGATGGTCGTGGCGGTGGTGGGAGGGGGTGAGTCTGCCGCCCGGGCCGTAGACGGAGGTGTCCTCCTCGTCCCGGCCTTTCCGGGGGGAGCGGTGGTCCCCGGTCGTGGCGGTCTGTGTGCCGACGTTCGGTGACGCGCCGTCGGGCCGCTGTCCGGGCCGCGGCTGGGTCAGCCAGGCGACGGCCGCGCCGGTCACCGCCACCGGCCACTCCACGAGTCCGGTCACGCCGAGCACCCCGGCGCCGGCGTAGACGGCCATCCGGCGGCCCCGCGGCGAGACCGCGCCGATCCTGTCCAGCGCGTCCGTGGCCACCTTGCCCACCTGCTCCGCACCCGGCAGGTGCCGCAGGCCCGAGGCCACGGCCCGCAACGGCTGCGGAAGACCGGACGAACGTGATGTCTCCTGGTTCATGTCGACCTCCACAAGCGCGTCGCCCCAGCGGCGTCATCCGGCTTCCCACGTCTTTGCCCCATATTCCGTCTTTGGCGGTTTATGCGCTTGTCTTGTTCGGCCGGGGTGTCAGAGGACCGTCCGGCCGTCGTGGACTCCGCCCATGCAGCGCTTGGTGTACCCCTGCGAGCCGTCGCCCACGGCGGAGATGACGGTCATGCCGCCGCCTGCGACGCTGGCTCGCGGTGCCGTCCGCGAGGAGGGCGGCGGGACGCACACCATGCGGATGCCGCTGCGCGCTCCGGTGCTGTGGGCGGCCCCGAGGGGCGGCGAAACCACGCTGAACCGGTCGGCCCGGCTGCTGTTCCGCGACGTCCGTGGGCCCGATGTCGCCGTGGTGCAGGAGTTCACGCCGGGGCGCGCTCCGAGCGGCGTCGATCTGCGGAACTTCACCGGCAACGTCGAGTCCGTACCGCCGTGCGAGGGACATCCGCAGGGACGGGTGCTGTACGGCACGGCCCCGCGCCGGGCGCCCGATCCGGCGTTCGTGCGGATGATCGAGGCGCAGGGCGTACAGCCGGCCGTCGCCATCGACATGTCGTGGCTGCTGGTCGGTCACGTGGACGAGACGGTCCATGTGGTGCGGGCACGCACCGAGCGCGGCTGGACCATGGCCGTCGCCGACCCGCATCTGGCGGTGGAGCCGCTGCGGCGGGCGCAGCGCGCCGGGGAGGGCGGGCAACGGCTCTTCCCCGGTACGAGCACGGAGCACAAGCCCACCGTCGACGCGCCCCTCTCCGACCAGGACTTCCTCGCCGGCAACGAGCAGGCGGCGCGGCACATCGACGACCAGACCGGCGTGCTGCTGCGCGAGACGGGGCTGCCCCGCGGCGACCTCGTACGGGTGCCGGAGCTGTACGCGATGATCTCCGCCGACCGGGGCGGACCCGAGGGCGCGCTCGCCTGCTCCCCCGGTGTCGCCAACGGCCTGTCCCTGACGGCCCGGCACTACGCCGCTCCCTATCCGCACGGGCCGAAGGTGCGCGGCCGGGAGGTGTTCCGCGTGGGGACCGAGGAGGCCCTGGCCGCCGGCGGAGTGCGCGTGCACTGGGTGGAGAACTTCGCCTGGTCGCATCTGGCGGGGGGCCAGGTGCACTGCGCGACGAACGCCCTGCGGGACACCTCCGGGAACTCCCTGGTGGCGCACCGCCCCGAGTGGCTGACGGTCGGGGCCCGACGCTCTTCGGAAGCCGTCCGTGTCGGGTCGGGAGCGCCGGGTACCCAGTGCAGGCAAACAGGCCGTCTCGGGTCCGGACACCGCACGGGAGCGAAGTGTCCGGTTCGGCGAAGGAGTGGTCATGACGCAGAACGGTGATGACGCGACGCTCGTCCGGCGACCGGGGGTCCCGGCCCTCCGGACGGCACCGGACGGGGACGAGCCCGCGCCACCACAGGACCCGCAGGCGGACCAGCCGCTGCAGGAACTCCTGCAGGACCGCAATCAGGCGCTCCTGGAGGCGGCCAAACAGGTCGGGGCCCTGCTCAAGCGCAAGGGGCACCTGTTCGCGCTGGCCGGCAGTGTGGCCGCGTACGCCCACGGCGGCGAGAAGAACCTCCGGCACGACGTCGATTTCGCCATCCGCCCCGAGGACGCGGAGGCGGTGGCGACCACGCTCCACGAGGCCGGTCTGACGGTGTACACCCCGCCGGAGGACTGGCTGATCAAGGCCACGTGCTTCGGTCAGCCGGTCGACATCATCTTCGAGCTCGCGGACCGACCGGTCGGCGCGGACATGCTGGAGCGGGCGGAGGAGCTGTCGGTCGACTCGGTGCGCATGCCCGTGCTGGCCCCGA
>NZ_JBEXSH010001126.1:0-2422 GCF_040613555.1 Streptomyces sp. NPDC006265 | reverse complement strand
GGTGCATGTGGCCGTGCACTCCTCCCCGCGGCAGAAGGTCGTCACGGGTGAGGAGGCGGCGGTGGCCGGGCTCGTGCGCCGGCTGGAGGGACAGGGCCGGGCGGCGCGGGCCATGCGGGTCGTCGGCGCCGGGCACTCGCCCCAGGTGGACGGGCTGTTGCCGGAGCTGGTGGAGGCACTGTCCGGCATCCGGGGGCGGCAGCCGCGCGTCCCTGTCCACTCCACGGTCCTCGACGACCCGCGCAGTGACTGTCTCTTCGACGCCGCGCACTGGGCGGCCAACCTGCGCAGGCCCGTGCGGCTGGACCGGGCGCTCGCGTCGGCGGCCGCCGACGGCCGCACGGCCTTCGTCGAGATCTCCCCCCACCCCGTACTGACGGGAGCCGTCGCCGACACCGTGCCCGGCGCCCTCACCCTGGCCACGCTGCGCCGTGACGCCGACGGGTCGGAGGCGTTCGCCGGACAACTGGGCGCCCTGTACGCCGCAGGACAGCGACTGCCGGTGCCGGCGGGGCGGGTCGTCGACCTGCCGCTGCCCCGATGGCGGCATGTACGGCACTGGTGGACGGACGGCCGGGCCGCTCGCACCGAGCCGCTGCCGGAGGAACCTCCTGCCGCGGTGACCGCGCCCTCCTCGGTCCTGGCCCGCCTGACCCACCACATCGCCGCCGTCACCGGCCACTCCCCCGCCCGCATCACCCCGGGTACCGCGTGGGCCGACCTCGGGCTGGACTCACTGATGGCGGTCCGGGTGCGCACGGCGGTGGAGCGCGAGTTCGGCATCGAACTGCCCCTGCGCGACCTGTTCGCCGCCGTCACCGTCGAGGACGCCGCCACCCGTGTCGAGCGCGCCCTCCCTGGGGACGACACCCCGCTGCGGCCCCTGTGTGCCGGCGGTTCGAGGCCCCCGCTGTTCCTCGTCCATGCCGCCGGCGGCCCGGTCGGCGTCTACCGGACGCTCGCCGAACTCCTCGGCGACGACCAGCCGGTGTACGGGCTGGAGCGGATCGAGGAGGCCCGGACCGTGCCCGAGAAGGCGCGACGCTACGCCGCGGCGATCGATGCCGTCCATCCCGACGGCCCGTTGTTGCTGGGGGGTTGGTCCTTCGGCGGCTTCGTCGCCCAGGAGACCGCGCGGCAACTGACGGCCGCCGGGCGGGAGGTGCGGCTGGTCGTGCTCATCGACTCCGTACGGCCCCTCCCCCGCCCGGGGTCGATGCGGTCCGACCGGATCCGGGCGCACTTCGAGGGCTTCGCCCGCCACGTCGCCGACGCCTACGGCGTGCGGCTGGAGTTGCCGTACGACGAGCTCGTGGCCATGGACGACGACGCGGCCCGAATCGATGCCGTGCTGCGGGCCCTGCGCGAGGCCGCCGACGTGCCGTCCGCGGCGCTGGAGCACCAGCGGTCCTCCTACCTGGACATGGGCATCGGCGAGTCGCACAGCCCCGCCCCCCACGACGGGCCGGTGGTCCTCTACCGCGCCACCGAACGCGCGCCGCACACCGTGCGCGACCCCGCGTACGAGCGGGACGACCCGGCGCTGGGCTGGGACGAGGTGTGCCCACGTCTGCAGGTGGTGCCGGTGGCCGGTCACCATCTGTCGCTGCTCGATCCGCCGCACGTCGACGAGATCGCCGCCCATCTGAGCCGGACACTCGCCGAGCCGGCCCCCTGACATGGAACCCGAGGAGCCGTCATGCCCCACCTGCCGCAGCAGCCCGCCGCCGGAGTGTCCCGGCGCACCGTCGCGAGAGCGACGGCAGCCGCCGGTCTCGCCGCCCTGTTCGGGGCCACGACCGGCACGGCCCGGGCGGCCACCCGGCTCGGGCCGCGCACGCTGGACGTGTCCGTGCCCTCCGCGGCGCTCGGCCGCAGCGCGCCGGTCCGGCTGATCCTGCCCTCGGACTTCGGTACGCGCCCGGAGAAGAAGTACCCGGTGCTGTACCTGCTGCACGGCGCGCACGACGACTACACCTCGTGGACCCGTGAGACGGACATCGAGGCGTTCACCGCCGGACGCGACCTGATCGTGGCGATGCCGGACGCCGGCCCCACCGGCATCCCGAGCGCCTGGCGCGGCGGCCCCGACTACGAGACGTTCCAGATGAAGGAGGTGCCGGCACTGCTCGCCCGGGACTACCGGGCCTCCGGCACACGGGCGGTCGCCGGGGTGTCCACCGGCGGCTACGGGGCCATGGCCCACGCGGCCCGTCATCCCGGGGCGTTCACCGCGGCGGCCTCCTACAGCGGCATCCTCGACACCACGGCCCCTGGTGTTCCCGCCATCATGGACGCGATCGTGGCCCGCGAGAACCTGCCGGCCGCGTCCCTCTGGGGAAGTCCCGTGTTCAACCTCCTGACCTGGCGTGGGCACGCCGGCCACCGGCACCGAGCTGCCCGCGAACCCGGGCGAGGAATG
>NZ_JBEXSH010001125.1:0-2427 GCF_040613555.1 Streptomyces sp. NPDC006265 | reverse complement strand
GTCCCGCATCGCGGCCGGCAGACGCCACGTGCCCTGCTGGCACTGCTGGTGACGGCCGGGCTCGACGCGGTGGCGGTGGCGGTCACCGGGCGAGCCCGCCCCCGGCGTCGACACGGGTGTCCGGCCCGGCCCAGCGGGCGAGCCGGGCGGCCCGGGACAACAACGGCGTGGACAGGGCGTCGCGCGCCAGCTCCGCTTCGGGGTGCAGCCGCACCGGCGGCAGGGGGGAGCTGTCTGACATCGGCTGTTTCTCCTAGGGCGCCTCATACGACTCAGCCGCTCAGCCTAGACGGATTTCCGCCCATGCCGCCCACTTCATCTCCCGGTCAGCCGCCGTACATGGCCGAAACCTTGACAAGTGGCATGAACAGGCTGGAGATTGACGCGCGTAGAAGTCGGCGGACACTTGTTCACCGGGCCGGCCCCACCAGGTCCACCCGTCTCCTTCTTCTACGCGCGTCATCGCATCCGCCCCACAGGTAGCGACAGCCAGCCATTCCACACGTGTCCGCCCTCGTCCCGGCGCCCTGTCACGTCCCCGGAGGGAATCCCGTTGCCGAGCAAGTCGTCCGCGCGTCTCGCCGCGCTCACCGTAGCCGCCGCGTGTTCCGCGGCATCCACGATCGTCCTCACCAGCCCCGCGCACGCGGAGTCGGTCCGCATCCACGACATCCAGGGCAGCACCCGGACATCCCCGTACGCCGGCCGGCAGGTGACGGACGTGGCCGGAATCGTCACCGGCATCCGGACCTACGGCTCCTCCCGCGGCTTCTGGATCCAGGACCCGAACCCGGACGCCGACCCGGCGACCAGCGAGGGTGTCTTCGTCTTCACGAGCTCCGCGCCGAAGGGGGTCGCCGTCGGTGACTCCGTCACGGTCGGCGGCACGGTCTCGGAGTACGTCCCCGGCGGCGCGACCTCCGGCAACCAGTCGCTGACGGAGATCACCAAGCCGACGACCACGGTCGTCTCCAGCGGCAACGCGCTCCCCGCCGCAACGGCGATCACCTCGCGCTCGGTCCCGGCCGCCTACGCGCCGGTCGGCGACACCGCCGCGAACGGCTCGGTCAACGCGCTCCCCCTGAAGCCCTCGAAGTACGCCTTGGACTACTACGAGGCGCTGGAGGGCATGTCCGTACGGGTCACCGACACCCGCGTCGTCGGCGCCACCGACCCGTACACCGAGCTCTGGGTGACGGTGAAGCCGCACGAGAACCGCAACCGCCACGGCGGCACGGTCTACGGCTCCTACCACGACCAGAACGCGGGCCGCCTCCAGATCCAGTCCCTCGGCGCGACGGCGGAGTTCCCCAAGGCGAACGTGGGAGACACCCTGGCCGGCACCACCGCGGGCCCCCTGGACTACAACCAGTTCGGCGGCTACACCCTGGTCGCGAGCGAGCTCGGAACCCTGAAGAGCGCGGGACCGGAGCGCGAGACGACCCGCAGGCAGCGCTCCTCCGAACTCGCGGTCGCCACCTACAACGTCGAGAACCTCGACCCGACCGACGACACGTTCGCCGCCCACGCCTCCGCGATCGTGCACCACCTGAAGTCGCCCGACATCGTGTCCCTGGAGGAGATCCAGGACAACAACGGCGCGAAGAACGACGGCACGGTCGCCGCCGACCAGACGCTGACCAAGCTGATCGACGCGATCGTCGCGGCCGGCGGCCCGAAGTACGACTGGCGCTCGATCGACCCGGCGGACAACACCGACGGCGGCCAGCCGGGCGGCAACATCCGTCAGGCCTTCCTGTTCAACCCGGAGCGGGTCTCCTTCGCCGACCGCGCGGGCGGCGACGCCGCGACGGCCACCGCCGTGACGAAGATCCGCGGCAAGGCCCGCCTCACCCTCAGCCCCGGCCGCATCGCCCCCGCCGACGAGGCCTGGAAGAGCAGCCGCAAGCCGCTGGCCGGCGAGTTCGTCTTCCGCGGCCGCACGGTCTTCGTGATCGCCAACCACTTCAACTCCAAGGGCGGCGACCAGGGCCTGACCGCCCAGTACCAGCCGCCGTCCCGCAGCTCCGAGACGCAGCGCCACCAGCAGGCCACTCTGGTGAACGCCTTCGTCAAGGACATCCTCGACACCCAGAAGAACGCGGACGTCATCGCGCTGGGCGACATCAACGACTTCGAGTTCTCGAAGACCGCGCAGCTCCTCGAGGGCCGCGGCGAACTCTGGTCGGCGATCAAGTCGCTCCCCCGCAGCGAGCGTTACTCGTACGTCTACCAGGGCAACAGCCAGGTCCTCGACCAGATCCTGATCAGCCCGTCGATCCGCCGCGCCTGCGACTTCGAATACGACAGCGTGCACGTCAACGCCGAGTTCAACGACCAGATCAGCGACCACGATCCGCAGGTCCTGCGCTTCCGCCCGTAACACCGGGGGGGGGGGGGGGGGGGCGCCCCCCCCCCGCCCCCCCC
>NZ_JBEXSH010001124.1:0-2430 GCF_040613555.1 Streptomyces sp. NPDC006265 | reverse complement strand
GCTCAGCCCCGGCGCGAACGGGAACTCCATGATCGACTGCAGGTCCCAGAAGGAACCGTTGGCCTCGTCCGGGCCCAGCTTGCGCAGGATGTTGTAGTGCGTCCGCTCCCGGCTCCAGTGGTGGGGCGGGCCCGCCAGTTCGGCGTGGACGGCCTCGTCGTCCCAGTGGATGCCCGCGAACGGGCTCTGGTGCTCGTGCAGCATGCCGAGCGCGTGCCCGATCTGGTGCAGGGCCGTCCCGCGCTCCCCGGGCGCGGACAGGTCCCAGCCGAAGTTCATGGTGCGTTCCCGCCGCCCGGCGAGCAGTGCGTCCCGGCCCACCGTCGACCAGGAGCCGTCGCCGGCCTGGAACCCGATGCGCAGTTCGGCCTCCGAACGGTCGTCGACCTCGGCGAAGGAGATTCCGATGCCGAGGTCCTGCCACTCCCGGAAGCACGACCGCACCACCTCGCGCTGCTCCTCGGCGCCGGCCCACGACACCCGCCGCGTCATCCCCCTCCCCGGCACGGGGATGACGGACGCGTCGGTCTCACCGTCGAAGAACCAGTAGTGCAGGACGGTGCTGTTGACCCACCTCCGCCGCCCGCCCGCGAGCGCGCTCAGCCGCTCGGCCGCCAGCCCCGGTGCGAAGGCGGGCGCCGGCGCCTGGGCCAGCGAGCAGTAGTGTGCGGTCATGGGCCACAGCCTGCCCTGCGGCCCGCCCCGGGCGCCTGAGTCGGGGGCTACTCAAGTCACCCTGTATCAAAGGTGAGTAGCCGCGCTCATGTCTGTGTGATGACTTACGAGAGGGACGCGACGACGCTGGAGCTGCCCTGGCCGTTCGCCGGGCGGGAGGACGAACTTCAGCTGGTCCGACGGTCGTTGACCGGTCTGCGGCGCGGCATCGTGGTGACGGGCCCGGCGGGCTGCGGCAAGACCCGCCTCGTCGCCGAGGCGATCCGCGGCACCGACTGCGCCCGGACGGCCGGTACGCCCGAGAGCCGGACCATCCCCTACGCGGCGTTCGCCCATCTGCTGCCGGAGTCGGTCACGTTGCACCGCGCGGTCCGGTTGCTGTCCGATGTCCGCACGCTGCTGGTGGACGACGCGCACCTGCTTGACGACGCCTCCGCCGCCCTCGTCCACCAGCTCGTCGTGCACGGGCGCACCCGGCTGCTGGTCGTCGCCACGGACGGCACGCCGGTGCCCGGCGCGGTCTCCCGGCTCTGGACCGGCGAACTCCTGCCGCGCCTCGCGCTGGAGCCGCTGCCCGAGGAGGAGACCGGCCGGCTGCTCACGGCCGGCGCCGGCCCGCTCGACGCGCTCACCGCGAACCGGCTGCGCCGCCTGAGCCGGGGCGACCTGCGGCTGCTGCGCGACCTTCTGGGGGCGGTGCGCGGGCTGCTGACCCCCGTCCCCGGCACCGATGAGCGGGCCTGGCGCGGCCCGGTCCCGCTGACCGCGGCCGTCCGCGAACGCATCGCCCCGGTCCTCGGCCGGGCCTGCCTGCTCGAACGCGAGACCCTGGACCGCCTCGCCTTCGCCGAGCCCCTGCCCTCGGACCTGGACGACCTGGACCTCGGCGCCCTCGAAGCGCTGGAGTCCGACGGTCTGATCGAGGTGGGCGACCACGGTGCCGTCCGTCTCGCCCACCCCCTGTACGGGCCGGTGCTCCGGTCCGCGGCGGGCCGGCTGCGGGCCCGCCGGCTGGCCTCGACGGCTGACGGGTACGCCACCGCCCTCGACGCCGAGTCGGCCGCCCTGACCGGCCGGATCGACCGGGCCGACGTACGGACACTGGCCACGCCGGTGGGGGAGTGGCTGGTCGCCGAGGGCGGGATGCTGCCGGGCGGGTACGCAGCGGTGCGCGCCCGGTTCGCGCGGTTGCGCGGGGAGGTGCGGGAGGCGGCGGCCTGGGCGCGGGAAGGACTGAGGGGCGAGCCCGGGGACGCGTCCTGCCGGGCCGAACTCGACCGCGCCTCGGCGGCGGTGGACAGCCGGGGCGACCTGGATCCGGGCCTGGACGTGGAGGCCCTCACCGACCCCTACGACGCCGTGCGCCTCGGAGCCCCGGAGAAGGTCATCGACCGGCTCGGCGGCGTCTTCGCCCGGCACGCCGACGCACTCACCCGTGCCGACGGCCCGGATCTGGACGAGGTGGCCGGGGAGCTGGAGCGGCGGGGCTTCCTGCTGTTCGCCGCCGAGGCGTACGCCCAGGCCGTGGGCGTCCATCGCGATCCGCGCGCCGCCCGGCACTCCCGCACCCGGGCCGTCGCCCTGGCCCGGCGCTGCCAGGGCGCCCGGACCCCCGCACTGTCCGGGCTGGTCCTCGGCGAACTCACCGCCCGTCAGCGGCAGATCGTCACCCTGGCGGCGGCAGAGGAGGCCGGGATCACCCTGCACGGCCAGGACACCACCTCGGTCCCGCAGGGCAGCTTCCCGCGCGACGGG
>NZ_JBEXSH010001123.1:0-2431 GCF_040613555.1 Streptomyces sp. NPDC006265 | reverse complement strand
GGCGAGATCAAGCGGTACTTCCGTGACAACGTCCGCACCGTCCATGTGCCGCGCCGGCTGCACGAGCTGTGGGTACAGGTCAACAGCGCCGAAGCCGTAGCGGCAGGCGTCGTACGTGGAGTGCTGGTACACGTACGGGACGGGCGAGTCGAAGCCGGTGAGGACGCTGGTGAGGCGCTCGCCGGGGGCGTAGACCTTCACCCAGGGGCCGTGGTTGGTGAAGCAGGCGCCGAACTCGCCGTCGCTGCGCAGGGCGCCGACCGACAGGACCGAGTCCTCCCAGCCGGGCAGGTCGGCGTAGGCGGCGGGCCAGAAGGGCGCCGCGCTGGCGTTGTTGCCGGCGGCGGCGACCAGCAGGGTGCGCTGCTCGCGCAGTTCCCGCATGAAGCTCTCGACGCCGAGCAGACCGTCGGTGCGGCCGTTGGAGGTGCCGGCGGAGAGGCTGAGGACGTCGGGCCAGCCGCCCGCGTCGACGGCCTCGAAGAGCTTGTCGCCGAACTCGGACTCCAGGATGGCGCCGGCGTCGTTGAGGGTGCCGCGGACGGTGATGTCGGTGTTGGGCGCGACGGCGGCGACGAGCCCGGCGATGAAGGTGCCGTGGCCGACGTACTGCTGGAGGACGCCCTGGTCGTCGCACTCCTGCAGCTGGGCGTCGCCGCCGGTGTGGGCCAGCAGGCCGCAGGAGCGGTGGTCGTGCATGAGGCCGGTGTCGACGACGAGGACGCCGACGGCGGTGTCCGGGTCGTGGGGCGTGCCGGCGGCGGCCGGGTTGGGAGGTTCGCTGAGCGGGGCGGGGACGGGTTCGTCGCCGGGGCAGGCGTTGACCGCGATGTGCACCACGTGGTTCCGGGCCACCATCCGGCGTCCCGCCCGGGACTCGTGCTCCCGCACGGAGCGCAGGGCGTGGGCGACGGCCCGGTCGGCGTCCCGGGCGCCCTCACCGGGGTTGCCGACGCGGATGCGGGTGATGCCGCTGCGGCTGGTCTGCGGGCCCGCGCGGCGGATCTGCTCCTGGTCGAGGTCGGGTGCGACCGTGAAGTGCGCCCGTACCGTGTCCTCGACGATCCGGGCCTCCTCGCCGTCGCGGACGAGGACCACGCCCTTCTCGTACATGAACTCCGCCGAGTCGTCCGGGCCCATCGCCAGGGGGACGTCCGGCATCGAGCGCTGGATCTGGTCGAACTGCTCGTGGAATCGCTGAGGTGCCATGGCGGGTCCTCCCGTTGGTGCGACGGCGTCGGCCGGTTGTGCTGAGCGGTCGTCAACATGAGCCGCCTCGCCGTCTCCTGATACAGCTCGACACCTGTGTGGTGCGCTCCGGGACCACTACCATCCGAGGAGTGACAGCGGGAAGCAGCGACTCGGTGACGGAACTGCTGCCGTTGGTGTTCGCCGACCCGGGCGAGGCTCTCGCGAGGGCCCGGGCGCTGCTCGACGCCGGCCCCTCCCCGCTGGACGCCTCGGTCGCCCACCAGGTGATCGGCATCTGGCAGCGGGACTTCGGCGATCTGCGGCTGGCGCTGCACCACCTGCGGCGGGCCCGGGAGTGCGCGGCGCGAGCCGACTCGGCCGACCGCGAGGCGGACGTACTGGCCACGCTGGGCGTGGCGCTGGTGCACGCGGGCCGCACCCGGGAGGGCCTGGCGGCCTTCGAGCGGGGTGTCGCGCGGGGCGCGGGGCACACCAGGGCGCGGGTGCTGTACCGGCGGGCGTACGTGTGGTGGGTGCTCGGTCACCATCGGGAGGCGCTGGAGGACGTGCGCCGGGCGGTGCCCGTGCTGCGGCAGGCGGACGACGTGATCTGGACGGCGCGGGCGCTGACCCTGCGGGCGACCGTGCATCTGGCGCTGGGGTCGGTGGAGCGGGCGGAGGCGGACTTCACCGCGGCCGAGGCGCTGTGGGACACCACCGGCCAGGAGCACGACAAGGCCGACGCGGTGGAGAGCCGGGGCCTGGCCGCGTTCCGGTCGGGGGACGTACCGGCGGCGCTGCGACTGCTGGACGAGGCGGAGGAGCGGTACGCCCGGCTCGGCACGCCGACGTTCATGCTGAACATCCGGCGCTGCGAGGTGCTGATGGCGGCCGGTCTCGCACCGGAGGCGCTGGCCGAGGCGGACGCGGCGATCGGGAAGCTGGACGGGCTCGGCGGGCAGTCCACCCGCAAGGCGGAGCTGCTGCTGGCCGCCGCGCGGGCAGCCCGGCCGGCGGGCGAACCGCACACGGCGATCGCCCGTGCGGCCCTCGCGGTACGGCTGTTCGCCGGGCAGCGGCGCACCTGGTGGGAGACGCACGCCCGGCTGGTGCTGATCGAGGCCCGGCACGCGGCCGGGCGCGCCTCGGGGCGGCTGGTCGCCGACGCCGCCGCGGTAGCCGGGAAGCTGGCGTCCTTCGGCTCTCCGGCCGCGCCGGAGGCGACGCTGCTCGCGGGCCG
>NZ_JBEXSH010001122.1:0-2435 GCF_040613555.1 Streptomyces sp. NPDC006265 | reverse complement strand
CTCTTCCTTCCTCGTGTTGCCACCCCGCCCCCCCCCACCCCCCGCACCCCGGCGGCCTCTCTTTGTGGGCTGTTCGGGCAATCTTGCCCTACTGCGATCGCAGTAGGGCAAGTGTCCGCGGCTCAGGGCGGGTCAGGGTGTGTAGACCGTCGGCCGGGGTGCCGTCGGCATGGCGTTGCCGATGAAGAAGCTCGGGTGCGGGGGCTGGTTGTAGGCGGTGTTCTGCCAGGCCATGGCCGTGCGGTACTGGGTGTCGTGGAGCAGGGTGGTGATCTTGGTGTTGGTCTGGTGCGGGGTCGAGTAGATCCTCAGCGCCCGGTTGTCGCCGGTGCGCCAGACGACCTCCTCGCGCCAGTCGCCGAGGATGTCGCCGGACAGGACCGGGGTGGACTTGGTGCCGTTGTTGGAGGCGACACCGGAGCCGGTGAGCAGCCGGGTGTCACCGGAGGTGCCGTACTTGTCGATGCGGGTGCCGTCGAGGAGCTCGCGCACGGGGTCGCCGTCCCACCAGGACAGGAAGTTGGTGCTGGAGGGCTCCCGGCCCAGGGAGGCGCCGGCGGTCGAGCGCAGGGTGGTGTCGGAGGCGGACCAGGCCTCCGCGCCCGCGCTGCCGGCGTAGATGTCGGCGGCGACACCGCGGCCGTTGTCGGAGCCCGACGCCGTCTGCCACAGCCGCGCACCCGTGCGGGCGTCGGCCATCCAGGAACCGGGCTTGCTGGAATCCTCCGAGACCTTGAAGTACTCCAGGCCCGGACGCGACGGGTCGAGGTCGCCGACGTGGCCGGCGTCGCCGTGGCCGAGCCGGGTGGTCCACAGACCGCTGCCGTTGTCGTCGACGGTCATCGCACCGTAGACGATCTCGTCCTTGCCGTCGGCGTCGACGTCGGCGACGGACAGGCTGTGGTTGCCCTGACCGTCGTAGCCCTTGCCGCTGTTGGTGGAGGAGGTGGTGTCGAAGGTCCAGCGGCGGGCGAAGGCGCCGCCCCGCCAGTCCCAGGCGGCTATCACCGTGCGGGTGTAGTAGCCGCGCGCCATGATCAGCGACGGGCGGGCGCCGTCCAGGTAGGCGGTGCCGGCGAGGAAGCGGTCGACGCGGTTGCCGTAGTTGTCGCCCCAGGAGGAGACACTGCCGCGGCCCGGGACGTAGTCGACGCTCTGCATCGCCTTGCCCGTCTGGCCGTTGAACATCGTCAGGTACTCGGGCCCGGTCAGGACGTAGCCGCTGGAGTTGCGGTGGTCGGCGGAGGAGTTGCCGATGACCGCGCCGGTTCCGTCGCGGGTGCCGTCGGCGGTCTTCATGGCGACCTCGGCCTTGCCGTCGCCGTCGTAGTCGTAGACCTGGAACTGCGTGTAGTGGGCGCCGGAGCGGATGTTGCGGCCCAGGTCGATGCGCCACAGCCGGGTGCCGTCGAGCTTGATGGCGTCGACGATGGTGTTGCCGGTGTAGCCGGACTGGGAGTTGTCCTTGGCGTTGGTGGGCTGCCACTTCAGGACGAGGTCCAGGGCACCGTCGCCGTCGAGGTCGCCGACCGAGGCGTCGTTGGCGTCGTACGTGTAGGCCGAGTTGCCCGGAGCGGTGCCGCCCGCGGGCGGGGAGATCGGCACGTCCTTGTAGCCCGTGCGGAACTGGACCGCGGGCCCGGACGCGGCCTGCTCGCTGCCGTTGACCACCGCGCGCACCGTGTAGTCGGCCGAGTCGGCGCCGCCCGAGTCGAAGTAGTTCGTCGAGGCGGTGACGGGCGAGGAGTTGATTCTCGTGCCGGCGCGGTAGACGTTGAACGACACGTCGTTCGGGTCGGTCGCCAGCCAGCGCCAGGACACCAGGTTTCCGCTGCTGGTGTGCACGCTGGTCAGTCCGCGGTCGAGCTTCTCGACCTGCCGGGCGGTCGCCGCGTGCGCGCTCTGGGGCAGTGCGACGAGGGCGGAGACGGCCAGCGCGGCGGCGGAGACACAGCCGACGAACCGGCTGCCTGTCCGGTGGGGTGTCCGCCACGGTCGTGGCGCGGTGCGGGGACGCCGGTGCGAGTCGGTCACGGTGGCCTCCGGGGCGTGGGGGTATGGGAACGCTCCCATGAGGACGGAGCGTAAGAACGAGCTGATGCCTCGTCAAGGATTCTGTCCAGTCAACTGTTCGTCCCTGTTCGGATCCGTGAGTTTCTCTGTGCCCGTGGATTGACAGCGAGATGGAGCGCCTTGAACACTGCGTGATGCGCCGCACGGGGCAACTGTGGTCGAAGGCAGTCGAACTGGTCGACCGGCCGGGAAGTCAGGCGCTGAGCACAGCAGTTCGTGGATCCCCGCACCCGCAACCCTCCCGTCTCGCGGATGGAGCGTCTCGTGTCGTGTCCCCCTGACAGGTTGGGAACGTTCCCATCCGTGCAGGCGGATCATCCCGGTCCTGGCCCCCCGCAACCCGCTGTCCGCCGGCCGCGTCC
>NZ_JBEXSH010001121.1:0-2442 GCF_040613555.1 Streptomyces sp. NPDC006265 | reverse complement strand
GTTCCAGCGCCGAGTCCTACTCCAGGAGCAGACCGATGTCCTCGCAGTCGCGGCGCCGCGCTGGCACAGCGACGCGGTCTTCTCGGCGCTGATCGGGGGCTGCGGACACTTCGCGTGGACGCCCGTGGATCCCTGGCACGTCTGGGGCGGCACGTACCAGGAGGGCACGCTCATCCGGGCGCACCGGTGGGTGAGCGCGGACTCCGTGGTCGAGTGCCGTGACGCCCTGGCCATGCCGGCCTCACCCGACCGTCTCGTCCTGCTCCGCAGAATGCGGGTGGTACGGGGTGCGGCGCGCGTGCGGATGGAACTCGACCCGCGTCCCGGCTTCGGCGCGCAGCACATGCGGGAACCCCGCCTGGAGGGCGGTGTATGGACGGCGACGGGCGGCGGGCTGCGGATGCGGCTCCTGGGCGCCCCGCGAGCCACGTGGGATCCCCGGGCCGGGCTGCGCGGCGACTTCCGCCTGGAGAGCGGCGAGCAGCACGACCTCGTGCTGGAGCTGGCCACCGCTCCCACCGGGCAGCGGCTCGACCCGGACGAACTCTGGGCCCGCACCGAGCAGGAGTGGCGACGCGCCGTCCCGGACTGCTCCACTCTCGCCACCCCGCGCGACGCCCGGCACGCGTACGCGGTGCTGCGGGGGCTGACCAGCAGCTCGGGCGGCATGGTCGCCGCCGCCACCACGTCCCTGCCGGAGCGGGCCAACAGCGGGCGCAGCTACGACTACCGCTACACCTGGCTGCGGGACCAGTGCTACGCGGGCCTCGCCGTCGCCGCGCACGGGCCGCACGAGCTCCTGGACACCGCCGTGGAGTTCACCGCCGGCCGCATCCTCGCCGACGGTGACGGCGTGCACCCCGCCTACACCGTCACCGGGGAACCGATGCCTGAGGAGAGCCCTCTGTCATTGCCCGGCTATCCGGGCGGTACCGACCGGATCGGCAACGAGGCAGCCTCGCAGTTCCAGCTCGACACCTTCGGCGAGGCCCTGCAGTTGTTCGCGGCCGCCGCCCGCCACGACCGGCTGACCAAGGACGCGTTGGATGCGGTGCGCGTCGCGGTCGAGGCCGTGGAGCGCCGGTGGCGGGAGTCCGATGCCGGCCTGTGGGAGCTGGAGGAGCGGTGGTGGACGCATTCGCGGCTCAGTGTGGTCTGCGGACTGCGCCGGATCGCGGACGTCCTGCCCGGCGCGCAGGGCCGGCGGTGCGCCGAGATCGCCGACGCCGTCCTGGCCGAGACCCGCCGGCGCTGCCTGCACCCGGACGGGTACTGGCGCCGCGCCGCCGACGACGACGGACCGGAGGCGGCTCTGCTGGTGCCGCTGGCACGCGGGTGCATGGCCGCCGGCGATCCCGGTGCCGTGCTCACCCGCGCCCGCGTCGAGGAACGGCTGGCCGAGGACGGCTATCTGTACCGCTTCGAGCACCCGGGAAAGCCGCTCGGCGAGGCCGAGGGCGCCTTCCTGCTGTGCGGGTTTCACATGGCGCTGGCCACGCACCAGCTCGGTGACCGCGTCGGCGCCCTCCGCTGGTTCGAGCGCACCCGGACGGCCTGTGGACCGCCCGGGCTGTTCGCGGAGGAGTACGACGTACGTCAGCGCCAGCTACGCGGCAACCTGCCCCAGGCGTTCGTCCACGCCTCGCTGCTGGAGTGCGCCGTCCGACTCAACGACGCCTCGACCCTGCCCTTGTGAGGGTGCTGCCGCAGTCCGGCGGCGAGCGCCGAGCCGACGCCGCCGGCCAGGGCAGCGCCCAGGGCGATCGGCCTGCGGTGACGTGACAGCCACAACTGGATGCTGTGCTCGTGGGCCTCATCGTCGAATACGCCGTGTGCGCCGTGGTCGCTTCCGGTCGCGCTGTCGACGGGCTCCCAGAGGTTGACCGGGCGGGACGGGTCGACGGGGTCGTCCGTCTGCTGCGAGTCGTACGCCGTCCGGGCCAGGTAGCGGTCCAGCAGTCCGGCGGCGAAGCGCTGCCCGAGCAGGGTGGCGACGGTGGAGCCGCCCACCCAGTGCTCGCGCCGCGTCGCGTGGTCGGCCGCGTGGAGGACGCCTCGCGCGGCGACCTCCGGCTGGTAGACGGGAGACACCGGTCGCGGGTGCCGGGACAACCGGGACAGTACCCAGCTGAACTGCGGGGTGTTCAGGCCCGGCAGCTGCACCATGGTGACGCGCACGCCACTGCGGTCGTGCCGCAGTTCGCACCGCAGGGACTCGGTGAAGCCCCGGATGGCGCTCTTGGCACCGCAGTAGACGGACTGCAACGGGACACTGCGGTACGCCAGCGCCGAGCCCACCTGCACGATGGTGCCGCGGTCGCGCGGCATCATCCGGCGCAGGGCCGCCTGGGTTCCGTGCACGAAGCCGAAGTAGGTCACCTCGGTGGCCCGCCGGAACCCCCTGCTGCGGGTGCACGGCCCCGACGGCAGCCCGCTCACCGT
>NZ_JBEXSH010001120.1:0-2444 GCF_040613555.1 Streptomyces sp. NPDC006265 | reverse complement strand
GTTCCAGTCGAAGGACTCCGTCACCAGCGGCACGGCGGTGGCGCGGCGGCCACCGAAGAGGATCGCCGAGATCGGCGGACGTCCTTCTCGTGTCGCCCCAGGCCACCCCCTCGGTCGAGGCCATGGCGGACGCCGGGGAGATCACCTGGCAGCAGCGCCCGTACGCGGAGGGCGACCTCGCGGACGCCTGGTACGCCCTCATCGCCACCAGCGACCCCGAGGCCAACACCGCCGCCTCGGCCGAGGCCGAGCGGCACCGCGTCTGGTGCGTCCGCTCCGACGACGCCGACCGGGCGACGGCGTGGACCCCGGCCACCGGCCACAGCGAGGGCGTCACGGTCGCGGTCCTCACCACCGACGCCAAGGGGCGCGACCCCCGCCACACCGCCGCCATTCGCGACGCGGTCGTCGAGGGCCTGCGCGACGGCACGCTCGTCGCCCCGCACCACCGCACCCGCACCCCCGGAGTCGCCCTGGTCGGCGGCGGCCCCGGCGACCCGGACCTGATCACCGTGCGCGGCCGCCGCCTGCTCGCCGAGGCCGACGTCGTCATCACCGACCACCTCGGCCCGCGCGACCTGCTCGCCGAACTGTCCCCGGGCGTCGAGGTGATCGACGCGGCGAAACTGCCCTTCGGCAGGTTCATGGCCCAGGAAGCCATCAACGACGCCCTGATCGAGCACGCACGGAAGGGCAAGTCGGTCGTCCGACTCAAGGGCGGCGACCCCTTCGTCTACGGACGCGGCATGGAGGAGGTCCAGGCGCTGGCCGAGGCCGGCATCCCGTGCACGGTCGTGCCCGGCATCTCCAGCTCCATCTCGGTCCCGGGCGCCGCCGGCATCCCGGTGACCCACCGGGGCGTCGCCCACGAGTTCACCGTGGTCAGCGGCCACATCGCCCCCGACGACGAGCGCTCCCTGGTCGACTGGCCGTCCCTGGCCAAACTGACCGGCACGCTGGTGATCCTCATGGGCGTCAGCACGATCGGCAAGGTCGCCGAGACGCTCATCGCTCACGGCAAGTCCCCGGACGCAGCAGTCGCCCTGGTCCAGGAGGGCACGACGGCCGGCCAGCGCCGCGTCGACGCCACGCTCGCGACGGTCGCGGAGACCGTGCGGACAGAGGACGTGAAGCCCCCGGCGGTCATCGTCATCGGCGAGGTCGTGAAGGTCGGCCCAGCCGCCCCCGCGCCCCGCAAGTAACCCCGGGTAACACAACCCGTACCGAGCCGTTGGCACCACACCCAGGACAAGGCAGTATCACCCTGTGGCCGATCTCATCACCGTCGAGGATCCCGACGACCCGCGTCTGCGCGACTACACCGGCCTGACCGATGTGGAGCTGCGCCGCAAGCGCGAACCCGCCGAGGGCCTGTTCATCGCCGAGGGCGAGAAGGTCATCAGAAGGGCCAAGGAGGCGGGCTACGAGATGCGGTCCATGCTGCTCTCGGCCAAGTGGGTCGACGTCATGCGCGACGTCATCGACGAACTCCCCGCCCCGGTCTACGCCGTCAGCCCGGAGCTCGCCGAGCAGGTCACCGGCTACCACGTGCACCGCGGCGCGCTCGCGTCCATGCAGCGCAAACCCCTGCCCACGGCCGCCGGCCTCCTCCGCAGCGCCCGCCGCGTCGTCGTCATGGAGTCGGTCAACGACCACACCAACATCGGCGCGATCTTCCGCTCGGCCGCCGCCCTCGGCATGGACGCGGTCCTGCTCTCCCCGGACTGCGCCGACCCCCTCTACCGCCGCAGCGTGAAGGTCTCCATGGGCGCGGTCTTCTCCGTCCCGTACGCCCGACTGGACACCTGGCCCAAGGGCCTGGAATCGGTGCGCGAGGCGGGCTTCACCCTGCTCGCCCTCACCCCCGACGAGAAGGCCCGGTCCCTCGACGAGGCCGCCCCGCACACCATGGACCGCGTGGCCCTCATGCTCGGCGCCGAGGGGGACGGCCTGTCCACCCAGGCCCTGGTCGCCGCCGACGAATGGGTCCGCATCCCCATGTCCCACGGCGTCGACTCCCTCAACGTGGGCGCTGCGGCGGCCGTGGCCTTCTACGCCGTGGCCACGGGCCGGCCCCAGGTCTAGGACGCGGTCCGTGGAGCAGCGCGAGGCCGTCGTCGCCGTCCTCCTGCGCGGTGACCGCCTTCTCGCCGTGCGGCGGGGCCCGGCGGTCGTCCGCCCTGGCTACTGGCAGCCCGTCAGCGGCAAGGTCGAGCCGGGGGAGACCCAGGAGCAGGCGGTCGTCCGGGAGGTACGCGAGGAGGTCGGCCTCACCGTCGTACCGGAGGCGAGGGTGTGGGAGTCGGAGACCGACGACCACCGCTTCCGCCTCCACTGGTGGACCGCCCGCTTCCGTTCGGTGCGGAAGAACTCCAGGGCGTCTTCACCGACGTGATCGAAGGAGTGCGGACATGACCACCCTCGACCTCGGCCTGCCCGGCATC
>NZ_JBEXSH010001119.1:0-2445 GCF_040613555.1 Streptomyces sp. NPDC006265 | reverse complement strand
AGGTCAGCAACCACCTGGTCCGCAGGGCGAAACCGGGCACGCTGATCCAGCTCGACCAGGCGACCGGTGACTTCGTGCTGCCGGCAAGGACGCCGCGGGCCTCTCCGCCTACGCCAAGGCCGTCTCCGACCCGGACTCGGCCTCGTACGGCAAGTACCTGACGGCCAAGCAGGCGCAGGCCCGCTTCGGTGCGACGAAGGCCCAGGTGGCGGCCGTGAAGTCCTGGCTGACGGCGGCCGGCCTGAAGGTCACCGGCGTCACGCGGCACTACGTCTCCGTCAGCGGTGACGTGGCCGCCGCCGAGAAGGCGTTCGGCACCCGGCTGCACAACTTCGCCAAGGGCTCGAAGACCTACCGTGCCCCGGCGAGCGCCGCCTCCGTGCCGCAGGGCCTGGCCGACGCCGTCCTGACCGTGACCGGGCTGGACAACGCGCCGCACATGGCCACGCACGACGATCAACTGCCGCCGCCGGACACCGTGTTCCGCAACGCCGGGCCGTTCTCCTCGTACTACGGCTCGAAGACCGCGAGCACGCTCCCGAGCGCGTACGGCAAGAAGATCCCGTACGCCGTGAAGGGCTACACGGGCAAGCAGTTGCGGGCCGCCTACGGCGCGGGCAAGCGCACCGGCAAGGGCGTCCGGGTCGCCATCACGGACGCCTACGCCTCCCCGACGATCGCCTACGACGCCGGCACCTACGCCAAGCGCAACGGCGACGCGACGTGGAAGACGGGCCAGTTGCACCAGGTCCTGCCCAAGTCCTACACGAACACCGAGGACTGCGGCGCGTCCGGCTGGTACGGCGAGGAGACCCTGGACGTCGAGGCGGTGCACGCGGTCGCACCGGCCGCGGACGTGACGTACGTCGGCGCCGCCTCCTGCACGGACGGCGATCTGCTCGACGCGCTCGGCAAGGTCGTCGACAACCACCTGGCCGACATCGTCTCCAACTCCTGGGGCGAGGTGGAGGCCGTGCAGACGCCCGATCTCGCGGCCGCGTACGACCAGGTGTTCCAGCTGGGCGCGGTCGAGGGCATCGGCTTCTACTTCTCCTCCGGCGACGACGGCGACGAGGTCGCGAGCTCCGGGACGAAGCAGGTCGACTCCCCGGCCAACTCGGCGTGGGTCACCGCCGTCGGCGGCACCTCGCTGGCCGTCGGCAAGAACGACACGTACCTCTGGGAGACCGGCTGGGGCACCGACAAGGCGGTGCTGTCGGCGGACGGCAAGAGCTGGACAAACTTCCCCGGCGCCTTCACCTCCGGCGCGGGCGGCGGCACGAGCAGGACCGTCACCGAGCCCGACTACCAGCGGGGTGTCGTGCCGGACGCGCTGGCGAAGGCCAACGGCGCGGGCGGCAACCGGGTCGTCCCGGACATCGCGGCGATCGCCGACCCGAACACCGGCTTCCTGGTCGGCCAGACGCAGAGCTCGCCGGACGGGAAGAAGCAGGCCTACAGCGAGTACCGCATCGGCGGCACCTCGCTCGCCGCGCCGGCCATCGCGGCCGTCCAGGCCCTGGCCCAGGAGGCCCGCGGCAAGGCGATCGGCTTCGCCAACCCGGCGATCTACGCGAAGTACGGCTCGAAGGTCTACCACGACGTCACCGACAACCCGACGGGCAAGGGCCTCGCCGTGGCACGGGTCGACTTCGTGAACGGCTACGACGCCACCGGCGGTCTGGCCACGTCCGTGCGCAGCCTCGGCAAGGACAGCTCGCTCGCGGCCGTGAAGGGCTACGACGACGTCACCGGCGTGGGCTCGCCCGCGAGCGGTTACGTCGAGTCGTACCGGCGCCGCTGACGCTCGCTGACCTTCGCAAGGGGGCATGGGGTGGTGTGGGATGACCCACACCACCCCATTGTGTCGCACTGACGATTACACTGGGCGGCGTGCCTCAACTACGTCTCGCCCTGAACCAGATCGACGCCGGCGTCGGCGACCTCGCCGGGAACACCGAGTCGATCGTCCGCTGGACCCGGCACTCCGCCGAACAGGGAGCGCATCTCGTGGCGTTCCCGGAGATGGTGCTGACCGGGTACCCCGTCGAGGACCTGGCGCTCAGGTCGTCCTTCGTGGAGGCCTCCCGTGCGGCGCTGCGCACGCTCGCGGCGCGCCTGGCCGAGGAGGGCTTCGGAGAGCTGCCGGTGATCGTCGGCTACCTCGACCGCAGTGCGACCGCGCAGCCGAAGTACGGCCAGCCGGCCGGCGCGCCGCAGAACGCCGGGGCGGTGCTGCATCGCGGCGAGGTGGTCCTGAACTTCGCCAAGCACCACCTGCCGAACTACGGCGTGTTCGACGAGTTCCGCTACTTCGTGCCCGGCGACAGCATGCCGGTGCTGCGGGTGCACGGCGTGGACGTCGCCCTGGCCATCTGCGAGGACCTGTGGCAGGACGGCGGCCGGGTCCCCGCCGCCCGTTCCGCGCAGGCGGGCCTGCTGGTC
>NZ_JBEXSH010001118.1:0-2456 GCF_040613555.1 Streptomyces sp. NPDC006265 | reverse complement strand
CGCCCACGACGACGAGCGCGACGGGCACGACCCGCTCCAGCCGAGGCGCCCCCTCCTCGTCCACGAACCGGGCGCGGCCCCCAGGAGGTCGGCGCCACCGCCGTCTTCCTCGCCTCGCAGGACAGCTCGTACGTCAACGGCAGTGTGGTCGAGGTCAACGGGGGCCTGATGTGGGCGGCCTGACCGAGCGTGGGCCCGCCACGCCCGTGCTGGTCGTCGGAGCGGGGCCGGTGGGGCTGGTCGTCGCCTGCGAGCTGCTCCAGCGGGACATCCCCGTACGCGTCGTGGACGCCGGGCGCGGGCACTCCGCGCACTCCCGGGCGAACGTGGTCTGGCCGCGCAACCTCGAACTGCTCGACCGGATCGGGGTGACCGGCGACCTGCTGGACATCGGCCACCGGCTGGCGGGCACGGCGTTCTACTCGCGCGGCCGCCGCCTGGCGACGGCCTGGATGAGCCGACTGCCCGACTCGCCCTACCCGTTCGCGCTCACCCTGCCGCAGCACGACACCGAGCGGGTCCTGCGCCGCCGGTTCGCCGATCTGGGCGGCACCCTGGAGGAGGGCGTCCGGCTCACGGCCCTCGGCAACACCCCCGGCGGGCCGGCCGTCAAGCTCGAGCACGAGGGCGGGCGCGTGGAGGAGCTGGAGCCCGGCTGGCTGGTCGGTGCGGACGGTGCGCACAGCACCGTGCGCAAGGAACTGGGCATCGCCTACGACGGCCCGCCCGTCGACGTGTCCTTCGCCATCACCGACGCCCGTCTGACGACCACCCTCTCCGAGGACCTGTCGCACTACTGCTACGCGCCGAGCGGCGCCATGGTGCTCGGCCCGATGGGCGACGGCGTGCACCGCATCGCCCTGAGCGTGCCGCACGACGCGTACGACGAGGGCGATCCTCCGCCGCTGGAGATGTTCCAGCAGGTCGTCGACGACCGGGCGGCCGGCCGCAGCCGTTTGGAGGAACTGCTGTGGAGCGGTTCCTTCCGGGTACGGGTCAGGATCGCCTCCGCCTTCCGCAGCGAGCGCTGCTTCCTGGTGGGCGACGCCGCCCACGTGATCAGCCCGGCCGGCGGCCAGGGCATGAACACGGGGATGCAGGACGCGTTCAACCTGGCGTGGAAGCTGTCGGGAGTGATCCGCGGCGAGTTCGGGGAGGCGATCCTGGACTCCTACGACACCGAACGCCGGGCCGTCTCGCACTCCGTGGCGCGCTCGACCGAGCTGCTGACCAAGGCGGGGCTCGTCAACACACCGGCGAAGGTCGCTCTGCGGGACGCGGCGTTCATGGCGGCCGACCGGTCGGGCCTGTTCCAGCGCAAGATCGCTCCGCAGCTCGGGCAGACGGCCGTCAGCTACGACGGTGATCGCCACCCCCGCCTGCCGGTGATGGTTGCGGGCGGGGCGGAGCCGGGCGAGGCCTCCTCGCGCCTCGGCGGCGGGTGGCCCGCGGTCGACCGGGACCGGCACACCGTGCTCCTGTGGCCCGGCCGGCGGACGCCGCCACCGGACTGGCAGCGCACCCGCGACCGGCTGCGGCGGGCGCTGCCCGAGGGCACCCCCCTGCTCGACCTGACCCGTGCGGTCCCCAAGGGGCTGGCCGCGGCGTTGGGCGCGGGGCCGGCCGTGGCGGTGGTCCGTCCGGACGGCCATCTGCTGGCCCGGCTCGACCCCCGGCGACCCCAGGAGACCACCCACCTGCTCACCCGAGCGGCCCACCTCAGGAGCCGGCCATGACCACCGTCTTTCCCCCGCTGACCACGGATCACTCCCGTCCCGTGGTGGCGTTCTTCGACGCCGACGAGACCCTCATCGCGATGAAGACCCCGTTCTCGCTGCTGCGCCACCGGCTGCGGCGGCAGGGCGACACCACGGGCGCCGAGTACGAACGGCTGGTGGAGCCGCTGCGGCGGCTGGCGTCGATGGGCGTCACCCCGGTCGAGGTGGTGTCCAAGTTCTACGAACTGCACACCGGCGTCCCCTGGGACGACGTCGTCGCGGAGGCCCGCGAGTGGTACGCCGAACTGCGCGAGGGCGGAGCCCCGTTCATCGAGCCGACCGTCGCGCGGCTGCGGCGCCACCAGCAGGCGGGCCATCACACGGTGGTCGTCTCCGGCTCATGGCCCGCCACCCTGCATCCGATCACCGACGACCTAGGGGTCGACCTGGTCCTGTGCACCGAGCCGGAACTGGACGAGGACCGGTGCATGACCGGGGGGATCCAGCACGCGATGTTCGGTCCGGCGAAGGCGGACGCGGTCCGGGAGGCGCTGGAGAAGTTCGGCGCGGACCCCGCGGACTGTTACGCGTACGGGGACGACCCCGGTGATCTGACCATGCTGCGCATGGTGGGCCGTCCGACCGTGGTCGGAGCGAACCCGAGGATGGCGGCGCACGCGGCGGAACACGGCTGGCCGGTCATCCCGGCGACCCTCGTGGCGGGCACGAGGCGCCAGC
>NZ_JBEXSH010001117.1:0-2457 GCF_040613555.1 Streptomyces sp. NPDC006265 | reverse complement strand
GCGTCGCCGTCGTCGCGCTCGCCGGGGGCGGGTGCCGCCTGCGGTACGTCGGCGTCCGGGCGGGCCGGTGTGTGCGGGTCCTCGGCGGCGCGGTCGGGGTCGGAGGCGCCGGCCGACGGACGGTTTGCGCCGGGCTCGGCGGGGCTGGTGGGGGTTTCGTCGCCCCGTATCGGACGGTCCGCTGCCGATTCGTCCCTCACGGCGTCCGAAGGGGTCGCCGGGGTGTCGGCGGGCGTGGCCGGACCTGTCTGTTCCGGTCCCGGGGTGGGCTGTTCAGGGGTGGAAGGGCGCTCGTCCGTGGGCTGTTCGTCGGCGGGGGCCGGCTCGGCGGCCCGGGCCGGAGGCCCCGCGTGGCGCTCGGCCGACTCGTCGTTGCCGGACTGCGGCCGCCCGCGCCCGCCGCTCTCGTCCACCGGTGTCCCCTCGATCGAAGCGTCTCCCGCGCCTGCCGGACGGGAGGTCTCGAGTCGATGGTATGCGTCCGTCGCGGTGCGTTCCGCCCCGGCACCCCTGTGTTTCCCGTACGTCGACCTCCTCTCCCGGCTTCCCCCACGGAACACGGCTGGGTCACTGTCAGTGGCGGGCCGTATGGTCTGGGACATGGAGACGAGCACCGAGGGCGCGGCGCAGCCCGACAGCAGCCCGGCCGCGGCGGAGGAAGCGCCGGTCCCGGCCGGGCCCGCGGAGACGGCAGTGGAGACGGTCGCGGACGCGCAGACGACGGCGGAGGCAGCGGCCGAGACCGCTGCCGTGAGCGACCTCGTGACCGGGACCACCGCCATAGCTCCCGCCTCGCTGTCCCCCTCGCGTGCGAGTGACTTCATGCAGTGCCCGCTGCTCTACCGCTTCCGGGTCATCGACCGCCTGCCGGAGAAGCCGAGCGAGGCGGCGACCAGGGGAACGCTGGTGCACGCGGTCCTGGAGCGGCTCTTCGACGCCCCGGCCGCCGAGCGCACGCCGCCCCGGGCGAAGTCGCTGATCCCCGGCCAGTGGGACCGGCTGCGCGAGACGCGGCCGGAGGTCGTGGAGCTGTTCGCCGACGATCCGCAGGGCGAGCGGCTGGCGCGCTGGCTGGGCGAGGCGGAGCAGCTCGTCGAGCGCTGGTTCAGCCTGGAGGACCCCAGCCGTCTGGAGCCGGCCGAGCGGGAGCTGTTCGTCGAGACCGAGCTGGAGTCCGGGCTGCGGCTGCGCGGCATCATCGACCGGGTCGACGTGGCCCCCACGGGCGAGGTCCGGATCGTCGACTACAAGACGGGAAAGGCGCCCCGGCCCGAGTACTCCGAGGGTGCCCTGTTCCAGATGAAGTTCTACGCCCTGGTGGTGTGGCGGCTGAAGAACGTGATCCCCCGGCGGCTCCAGCTGGTCTACCTCGGCAGCGGCCAGGTGCTGACGTACGACCCGGTCCTCGCCGACCTGGAGCGGGTCGAGCGCAAGCTGCTGGCGCTGTGGGAGGCGATCCGGCTGGCCACCGAGACGGGTGACTGGCGGCCGCGCCCCACGAAGCTGTGCGGCTGGTGCGACCATCAGGCCCACTGCCCGGAGTTCGGCGGTACTCCCCCGCCATACCCCCTTCCGGTGCGTGCACCGGGGCTGCCGGTTCAGCCGGCGCCGGGTGAGGGCGGCTGAGTCGGGCGGGCCCGCGCAGGGCAGAATGGGGCGGGACGAGCGAAGGAGACTTACGTGGCCATCCGCGTCCTACTGGTCGACGACCAGCCGCTGCTCCGTACCGGCTTCCGGATGATCCTGGAGGCCGAGCAGGACATCGCGGTCGTCGGGGAGGCCGGTGACGGACTGCAGGCACTCGACCAGGTGCGTGCGCTACAGCCCGATGTGGTTCTGATGGACATCCGTATGCCGCGGATGGACGGTGTGGAGGCGACCCGGCAGATCACCGGGCCGGAGCGGGACGGCCCGGCGAAGGTGCTGGTGCTGACCACCTTCGATCTCGACGAGTACGTGGTGGAGGCGCTGCGCGCCGGCGCCAGCGGGTTCCTGCTGAAGGACGCGCCCGCCAACGAGTTGGTGCAGGCCATCCGGGTCGTGGCCGCCGGCGAGGCCATGCTCGCGCCGAGCATCACGCGCCGGCTGCTCGACAAGTACGCCACGCATCTGCCGTCGGGGGACGAGCCGGTGCCGGACACGCTGCACACGCTCACCGACCGCGAGGTCGAGGTGCTGAAGCTGGTGGCGCGCGGGCTGTCCAACGCGGAGATCGCCGCCGACCTGTTCGTCAGCGAGACCACCGTCAAGACGCACGTCGGGCATGTGCTGACCAAGCTGGGCCTGCGCGACCGCGTCCAGGCGGCGGTCTACGCGTACGAGAGCGGGCTGGTGCGCCCCGGCGCGCAGTAGCGGCTGCGAGTCGGCATGTGAGAGGGCGCCCCCCGCCGAGCGGGAGGCGCCCTTCTTCACATCGGTGCGTCAGGCGTCCTTGCTGAGCTCCCAGAAGCGGAAGAC
>NZ_JBEXSH010001116.1:0-2458 GCF_040613555.1 Streptomyces sp. NPDC006265 | reverse complement strand
ACCGCCGAACACGTGCTGCTCGCCCGGCAGGTGGGCGTCGATCACATCGTGGTCGCCCTCAACAAGGCCGACGCGGGGGACGAGGAGCTGACCGACCTGGTCGAGCTGGAGGTCCGCGACCTGCTCACCGCGCACGGCTACGGCGGCGACTCCGTGCCCGTCGTACGCGTCTCGGGTCTGAAGGCGCTGGAGGGGGACCCGCGCTGGACGGCGTCGGTCGAGGCGCTGCTCGACGCGGTGGACACGTATGTGCCGATGCCGGAGCGGTACCTCGACGCGCCGTTCCTGCTGCCGGTGGAGAACGTGCTGACCGTCACCGGGCGGGGGACCGTGGTGACCGGGGCGGTCGAGCGGGGTGTGGTGCGCGTCGGCGACCGGGTCGAGGTGCTCGGGGCCTCCGTCGAGACGGTGGTCACCGGGCTGGAGACGTTCGGGAAGCCGATGGAGGAGGCGCAGGCCGGGGACAACGTGGCGTTGCTGTTGCGGGGAGTGCCGCGGGATGCCGTGCGGCGGGGGCATGTGGTCGCGGCGCCGGGGAGTGTGAAGCCGCGGCGGCGTTTCTCGGCGCAGGTGTACGTCCTGTCGGCCCGTGAGGGTGGGCGGACGACGCCCGTCTCCTCCGGGTACCGGCCGCAGTTCTACATCCGGACCGCGGATGTGGTGGGGGTGGTCGACCTGGGTGAGGTGGCGGTGGCCCGGCCCGGCGACACCGTTGCCATGACCGTGGAGCTGGGGCGGGACGTGCCGCTCGAGGCGGGGCTCGGGTTCGCCATCCGTGAGGGTGGGCGGACGGTGGGGGCGGGGACCGTGACCGTGGTCGGTTGAGGTCGTGGGGGACTGCGGGGCCGTCGTGGCCGGTCGCGCCACGCGGCGGAGCCGCATACCGGACTGGCCCCGCGCCCCGGAGCCGCGTTGCCCCACCTCACAATGGAGGGGTGAACGACGCCATTGCCGTGACCCGGACCACCGAGCACGGCACCGCCAAGCTCATGCCCGACGTGGACCGGGAACGGGCCTGGCTGCTGACCGTGGACGGGGCTCCGCAGTCCTACGTCGATCTCGACGAACCCGCACATCTGGAGTTCGAGTACACGCGGCGGCTCGGCCATGTGCTGGATGTCGTGGCCGAGCCGGGGCGGGCGCTGGACGTGGTGCATCTCGGGGGAGGGGCGCTCACCTTGCCCCGGTACGTGGCCGTGACCCGGCCCGGCTCGCGGCAGGACGTCGTCGAGGCCGACCGGGGGCTGCTGGAGCTGGTGTCCGAGCACCTGCCGCTGCCGGGCGACGCGAACATCGCCCTGCACGCGGCGGACGCACGGGGCTGGCTGGAGCACGCTCCCGCAGCCTCGGCGGACGTTCTCCTCGCGGACGTCTTCAGCGGGTCTCGGGTGCCGGCGCACCTCACCTCCGTCGCCTACGTCAGTGAGGCCGCGCGGGTGCTGCGGGGGAGCGGGGTGTATCTCGCCAATCTCCCCGACGCAGCGCCCTTCGCCTTCCTGAGGTCGCAACTCGCCACGCTGGCCACCGCCTTCGAGGAACTGGTGCTGATCGCCGAGCCGGGTGTGCTGCGGGGGCGGCGGTTCGGGAACGCCGTGCTCGTCGCCGGGCATCAGCCGGTCGACGTCGCCGCCCTGGCCCGGCTCACCGCCGCCGACGTCTTCTCGGCCCGAGTCGAACACGGCACTCGTCTGAAGGAGTTCGTCGGGGGTGCGCGGGCGGTGCGGGACGAGGACGCCGTGCCGTCACCCGAGCCCCCCGACGGGGCGTTCGGCATCGGCTGACGCGCACTCGGTGCCGCCCCGGGCCACCGGCGTGGTCCGGCGGCGCAGATTGCGGACGTCCGGTACGCACAGCACGGCCGCCGTGACCAGGACGACCAGGCCGGCGCAGCCCCACAGGGCAGCCGTGCGGCCGAAGGCCTCCTCCGCCGGGCCGGCCGCGGCCGTGGCGAGGGGGACCAGCGCGACGGAGCCGAACCAGTCGTACGCCGAGACGCGGGAGAGCTTGTGCTCGGGGATCTCCTGATGCAGTGCCGTCATCCAGGAGACGCCGAACACCTCCACCGTCGCGCCGGCGAGGAACATCATCCCGAACAGGACACCGATCGGCACCGGTACGGTGAGGGCTGCCGAGGGCAGGGCCAGGGGGAACACGCAGAGGGCGCCGGCGAGAAGGAGACGCCGGGGTTTCCAGCGGGTCATGAGCAGGGCGCCGGCGACCGTGCCCGCGCCGAACGCGCCCAGGGCGAGTCCCCAGGGGCCCGCGCCGCCGAGGTGGTCGCGGGCGACGAGCGGGCCGTAGACCGCGTCCGCGGCGGCGACGACCGCGTTGGCGACGGAGAACTGGACGACGATGCCCCACAGCCAGGGGCGGCCGGCGAACTCCTGCAAGCCGTCCCGCAGATCGGCGATCAGAGCGCCGCCCGGCGCGCGGGGCGGAATGCGACCGACGTCGAGGA
>NZ_JBEXSH010001115.1:0-2458 GCF_040613555.1 Streptomyces sp. NPDC006265 | reverse complement strand
TTCTGAGGTGTAGTCGTAAGAGGTGACTCGGGCGGGAGGGGGGCGGTGGGGCCCCCGGCCGGGCGGCCCCCGCGCCCCCCCCCCCGCGCCCCCCCCGGCCCCACCACGGCACTGGACGCCCTCCTCCCGCTGCTGCGCCGCACGACGAACCGCAGGTGGCGCGCACACGTCCGGCGCGCGGTGCGGGACTGGCGTGCTCAGGGGCGCTCGAAGGCACACCGGTTCTTCGGCATGGCCGTCGACCCCCGCTGCGTCGTCGCGGAGTTGTCCGCTCGGCTGCCGGACCGTGCCGTCGTCGTCACCGACTCCGGCTCGGCCCTCGACTGGTGGACCCGCCACCTGGAACTGCGCGACGGGATGCGCTCGGCCCTGTCGGGACACCTCGCCACCCCCGGAGCAGCCGTCTCCTACGCGCTCGCCGCCCGTCTGGCCCTCCCCGACCGTACGGTGGTCGCGCTCGTCGGTGACGGTGCCCTCCAGGCCGGCGGCATGAACGAACTGATCACGGTCCGGCGGCACCTGGAACGGCTCGCCGACCTGCGGCCGACGATCTTCTGCGTCCTCAACAACGAGGACCTGAGCCGACTGACGTGGGAACGCCGCACAGCGGCCCAGAACCCGCGCATCCCGGTCACCGGCGAGGTTCCCGCGGTTTCCTACGCGCAGTACGCCCGCCTTCTGGGCCTGCCCGGCACGTGCTGCGACCGGCCGGGCGCGGTGGGGACCGTGTGGGAGGACGCGCTGGCCGCGCGTGGGCCCATGCTGCTGGAGTTCATGGTGGACGGCGACACGCCGCCGGACTGGGCCGAGTCCAGGCGTGCCGAACCGAGGGCCGGGGCGTGGGCGGGGAGCCCGTTCGGATCGTGAGTCAGGCAGAGCAGCGAGACCGCAGGAAGGAGACAGCGATGCACACCTCAGCTGACGATGCGTCGTCGGGGGGCGGACGCATGGCAGATGCCGCCGCCCGGCTGGCGCAGGACACCGCGGAACTGGCCCGGCGGGAGATCAGAGAGATCCAGGACGAGGCCTTGACGGCGCTCAAGAGGTTCGGGACGGGCGGTGTGCTGCTCGCCGGGGCGGGCACGTGTGGCCTGCTCGCTCTCTGGGCCGCGCACGAGACGCTGCTGCGGGCGGTCGAGTCGGTTCTGCCGAGGGGCCGGGCCGCGGCGGTGCTGACCTGCGGATACAGCGCGGCAGCCGCTGCCCTTGGCCTGGCGGCCCGCGACAGGATGCGCGCCGCGGCCGAGGCCGGCGCCACGGCCATGGACAAGGAAGCCGACGAACTGGAGCGGGAGGACACGGGAATGCCGGACGAAAGCGCGTAGCGTGACCGGCGCTGTGCCGGGCGGACGGGTGGTCATGGCTCCGTCCGCCGCCTCACCTGTTCCCTCTGCCAGGCGACGGCCCGTCGGATCTCCGACTCGTCCAGTCCCGTGCGGCAGCCGAGTTGCTCCAGGGTCAGACCGGATGGCGCGGAGACGAGAGTTCGACTGATCTTCGCCGCCCACAGCTCTTCCTTCACGAAGGGCCGGTGCCGGTAGATCTCGCGGAGGACCTCGAAGTGGGCGTCGCCGCAGGCGATCACCCGGCGAAGGCCGTCGAACCAGTCGTTGGCCGGATGCACGCACGAGGAGTCGGGGACGTATCCGCTCACCGCCTCGCCGGCGGGGAAGGTGACGGCGCACAGGTCGCAGAGCTCCAAACGGGTCGCTTGTGCGGGCCGACCGCCCTTGGCTCGCTTCCACATCGGTCCTCCAGAAGACGTCGTAGCGATACAGGGTGCCCGCCGGGGGGTACCCCCAACCGTCCACGATGCGAGGACGAGGGCAAGGACGAAGTGGCAGGGACATGATCGTCGGGTGTGCGGGTCCGGTGGTTCGGCGAGCGGGTTCGTCGCGACCCTGTCCCTGCTCGGAGCGGCGGGGCTGGCGATCCTCGCGCTGTACTGGGCGGCGGCCAGCCACGCCGCGCAGCTTCGGCAATCAGTCAGCGTCCTCAGCACGGCAAGCGACCATCCAGCCCCTGACCAAGGTGCTGATGGCGCCGCGACCGTGGAGGCGCTCCTGCTCGAACAGCACGGACTCTGTCCGCTGTGACTGTGCAGTCGCTGCAGCCACACGGCGCCGAACAGATCATGGACGCCCTCGTCCGCGAGGTCACTCAGGCTGAACCGCTCCGGGTCTGATGGAGGCTTGGTCTCTGTGGTGGTTCAGTTTTGTGGCGGGTCGGGGTGGTGGGCGTGGATGGTGAGTCCGGTGATCTGGCCTGATTGGATGACTGGGCCGTGCTGTACTCCGCCGTTGATGTTGTTGTGTACGGTGCCCGGCCGCGCCGTTTCGCTCTGTAGGTGCTGCAACGACGTGAGAGGGCGTTAAGCCCGATCTCGCCCGGTTCGTGATCGCTCGATCGTGGTACTAATCGCCGTACTGGCCGACTTTTAGTCATGTGCATGCTGGGA
>NZ_JBEXSH010001114.1:0-2459 GCF_040613555.1 Streptomyces sp. NPDC006265 | reverse complement strand
GCTCCGGGCACCGGTTGGGGCTGTGGTTCCGCGACCATCCCGAGGACCGGCGGGAGTTCGTCACCGCTGTGCTGACCGGCCTCGGCGAGCAGGGCTGGTCGGCGACCCGCGCGTGGGTCGCCAAGCAGCTCCCGGAGGGCCGTACGGTCGCCACGTCGGCCTTTCTGGCCGGGGGCTGGAGCGCCCAGATGCGGCGGCTCGCCCTCGACGACGGTACCGAGCTGGCGCTGCGGACGTTCGTGAAGCCCTTCTTCCGGCGGCACGCACCCGGACTGCTGGCCCGCGAGGCGGAGATGCTCACGCTGCTGGCGGAGCAGGAGGGCGTGCCGGCCGCCGAGCTGATCGGCGTGGACGCGACCGGGGAGCACTGCGACCATCCGTCCCTGCTGATGTCCGTGCTGCCTGGGCGGGTCCGGGTCGACGAGGAGGAACTCGATGCGCGGGTGGACCTGCTGGCGGCCCAGCTGGCCCGGATCCACCGGGTCGTCCCCCGGGAGCGCCCGCGGACGTACCAGGCGTGGACGTCCCCGGCGGCGGTTCCCCCGGGGTGGGAGCGGGCCGTGGACGTCATCCGCCGTGATCCCCCGCCGTACGACGACTGCCTCCTGCACCGGGACTTCCACCCCGGGAACGTCCTGTTCACGGGTTCGGGGGCCGGTCTGCGGATCAGCGGTGTCGTCGACTGGGTGGAGACCTCATGGGGGCCCGCCGACCTGGATGTCGCCCACTGCTCGACGGCACTCGCGCTGCTGCACGGCCCCGAGTGCGGCCTCGGATTCCGGGAGCGCTACGAGGCCCTGGGCGGGCGGCGCCTGGCCGACGGCCCGGAGCATCTGTACTGGCGGCTGCTCGACGCGCTGGCCTATGTCCCCGACGCGGCGAAGCTGGCCGGGCCGTGGCGGGAACTGGGCCGGACCGATCTGAGGCCGGAGATGCTGGGCGGGCGGCTGGAGGCGTATGTGACGGGGCTGCTGGAGCGGTACGGCTGAGGCGGTGGGCCGGCCGGTCACGGGCGACTGTCAGTGGCGTCCGCGATGATGCAGGTGGGTCGGAGGACGCGGCGAGTGGAGGCCGGACATGGGCGGCGGGGCACGGTACATCGGCGTGGCGGAGCGGCGGGCCCGGCTCGCGCTGCGGCAGCGGCTCGCGCGGCAGGCGTGGGCGCGGACGCCCGAGGAGGTCGCCGGTGCGCTGGTCGCGCTGCACGGCACGGACCCGGCGACGGTGTATCTGGCCGTGGGCGCCCGGCTCGCCGACCCCGCCGGGACCGTCGAGGAGACGGGGCGGGCCCTGTACGAGGACCGTTCCCTGGTGCGGATGCACGGCATGCGGCACACGGTGTTCGTGTTCCCCACCGGGCTGACGGCCGTCGTGCACGCCTCGACGGGGCTGGCCGTCGCCGCCCGGGAGAGGTCCTCGCTGCTCAAGCACATGGCGGCGGTGGGGGCGCCGGACGCGGCCTGGCTGAAGGAGGTCGAGGAGTCGACGCTGGCGGCGCTCGCCCGGCGCGGGCAGGCGACCGCGTCCGAACTCGCCCAGGACGAGCCGCGGTTGCGGGAGCAGTTCGTGTACGCGCCCGGGAAGAGCTACGAGGGGGTGCACACGGTCTCGACCCGGCTGCTGAGAGTGCTGGGCGTCGAGGGGAAGGTGGTGCGCGGCCGGCCGCTCGGCTCCTGGACGTCCAGCCGATTCCGCTGGGCCGTGGCGCCCGAGCACCCCGAGCTGGATGTCGCGCAGGCGCAGGCGGAGCTGCTGAGACGGTGGGTCGCCGCGTGCGGTCCGGTGACCGAGGCCGACCTGAAGTGGTGGACGGGGTGGCGTGTGACGGAGGTCCGCAGGGCGCTGGCCGCGATCGGGGCGGAGCCGGTGTCGCTGGACGAGGGCACGGGGTACGTGGCCGCGGGTGACGCGGGCCCGGTGCCCTCCCCCGACGAGCCCTGGGCCGCGCTGCTGCCCGGCCTCGATCCGACGGCGATGGGGTGGCAGCAGCGCGACTGGTATCTCGCCCCCGGCCTGCGGCCCCGGTTGTTCGACGGCAGCGGCAACGTCGGGCCGACGGTGTGGTGGGACGGACGGGTGATCGGCGGCTGGGCCCAGCGGCCGGACGGGGAGATCACCTGGCGGATCCTCGACGAGGAGGGCATCGGCCGGGAGGCCCGCGCGGCGATCGGGTCGCAGGCGGAGCGGCTCGCCGGATGGCTGGGGACGACGAGGATCACGCCGCGCTTCCGCACGCCACTGGAGAAGGAACTCGCGGCGGGCTGAAGAGCGACGGCACGTCCGAGCACCGCTCAGCCGGCCGGCTCCGGGACGGCCCGCACCGGTGAGGCGCGGCGCCGGTCACACGCGGCGGGGCTTGTGCGCCAGAACCTCGGCGCCGTCGGCTGGAGCCTCACCCCTAAGTGTCCGCCGGTTCGGATGGTGTGAGCGGTGCAGGTGCTTCAAGTGCAGCTGGAGAT
>NZ_JBEXSH010001113.1:0-2462 GCF_040613555.1 Streptomyces sp. NPDC006265 | reverse complement strand
TGTGGGACGTGCGTACGGCCGTCGGGAGCGAGCGCGAGGTCAAGCCGGTCGAGCAGCACATCCACAGCTTTCTGGAGTCGCTGCCGTTCGGGGCGACCTTGCCGTGCCGCCAGGCGTGCTGCGCGGTCATCGGCGTGTAGCTCCCGGGATTCTCCAGATCGGGTACGGCGGCCACGTCACCGCAGGCGAACAGCTCCGGCCGGCCCGGCACCCGCAGATGCGGGTCGACGAGCAGCCGCCCCTTCTCCATGGGCAGGCCGAGGGACTCGACCAGCGGGTCGGGACGCACGCCCACGCACCACACCAGCGTCCGGGTCTCGACGAACTCGCCGTCGGTCAGCAGGACCCCGTCGCGCGTGGCCTCCTTCACGGAGGTCCCCATGCGCACGTCCACACCCCGCTGCCGCAGCACCCGGTCGGCGGTGGCGGACAGCTTCTCGTCCATCTCGGGCAGCACCCGCGGCGCCACGTCCAGCAGCATCCAGCGCGGCCGCATGCCCCGCCGCAGCGGATGCTTGCGCACCTGCGCGTCGGTGAACATCTGCCCGTGCGCGGCGACCTCCGTGCCGGTGTATCCCGCGCCGACCACGACGAAGGTGCACCGCGCGGCGCACGTCCTGGCATCGTCCGAGGAAGCCGCGAGTTCCACCTGCCGGGTCACGTGGTCGCGCAGGTACAGCGCCTCGGGAAGCCCCCGGAAGCCGTGCGCGTGCTCGGCGACCCCGGGGATCGGCAGCAGCTTGTTGACGCTGCCCGCGGCGAGCACCAGCCGGTCGTAGGCGAGGGTGCCGCCCTCCCCCTCGGGGCCGGTGTAGTGCAGCGTGCGGTCGTCGAGGTCGATCCGGTCGGCCTCGCCGAGCACCAGCCGGACGTCCGGCAACGAGTCCGAGAGGGAGACCGTGACCCGGCGGGGCTCCAGGATGCCGGCGGCGACCTGGGGCAGCAGGGGCAGGTACAGGAAGTAGTCGGTCGGGTTCAACAGGGTGATGTGGGCCCGGCCCCGGGTGAGCCGGGACAGGGTGCGGGCCGTGCGGTAGCCGGCGAAGCCGGCACCGACGATCAGGATGCGGGGTCGACTCACGGTCGCTCGCCTCCGGCGCTGTCGCGTAGCTCGGGAGCCTTCCGCGTCCCCCTGGCCAGGGCACCCAAACATCGCCCGGGGCGCGCTCCCCCGCACGCCGCCGGTTTCCGGCCCCGCGCCCGGGTACCCGGTGCGGGATACGGACCGCCGACGTCGCGGAGGCAATTCCCCATGCCCGAGTACGGATACTTCCTCTCATGCGAGCAGTACGGACCCGCCGAGCTGATCGAGCAGGCGCGGATGGCCGAACAGGCCGGTTTCCAGGCGCTGTGGATCTCGGACCACTACCACCCGTGGAACGACGAGCAGGGCCAGAGCCCGTTCGTGTGGTCGGTGATCGGCGCGCTGTCCGAGGCCGTGTCCCTGCCGATCGAGACGGCGGTGACCTGTCCCACCGTGCGCATGCACCCTGCTGTGGTGGCGCACGCCGCGGCGACCAGCGCGGTGATGACGAACAACCGCTTCCGCCTCGGCGTCGGCTCCGGCGAGGCGCTCAACGAGCACATCCTGGGCGACCACTGGCCGCCGGCCCACGTCCGGCTGGAGATGCTGGAAGAGGCCATCCAGGTGATGCGCCGGCTGTTCACCGGCGAGGAGGTGAACCACCACGGGCCGCATTACACGGTCCAGAACGCGCGGCTGTACACCGTTCCGGACCAGCCGATCCCGATCGACATCTCGGGCTTCGGCCCGGCCGCGACGCAGCTCGCCTCCCGCGTCGGCGACGGGTACATCACCGTGATGCCGGACGAGGCGATGGTGGAGCAGTACCGCAAGGGCGGAGGCGGCGGAAAGCTCGTCAGCGGCGGCACCAAGGTCTGCTACGACACCGACAAGGACGCGGCCGTACGGACCGTCCACCGGCTCTGGGCGAACGAGCAGCTTCCGGGCGAACTGGGGCAGGTGCTGCCCTCCCCCAAGCACTTCGAGCAGGCGCAGCAGCTCGTCACCGAGGACATGGTGCGCGGGAGCCGGGTGTGCGGCGACGACCTGGACGAGCACGTGGCGGAGCTGAAGCAGTTCGCCGATGCGGGTTTCGACCGGGTCTATGTGAACCAGATCGGCCCGGACCTGCGCGGCTTCTTCGACTTCTACCGCACGAAGGTGCTGCCGCAGCTCCAGCAGGCCGTCTGACACTCGTCGAGTGCCCGCGCGGCACCCCGGCCGCGCGGGGCAACGCCGAGGCGGTGCGTTCCTCGATGGCGCCGAGCCGAAGAGGGAGGCACGGCGGTCGGTGCGGTGGACGGCGCGAGGGACGGCGCGGAAAGCGCGTAGCGGGCCGGCGAACTAGTGCCGCGGCAGGCAACGTTTGCCCGTTGAGGAGCGGCGTTTGGTGCGTGCTCTCGGCGTGCCGGCCGGAAGCCCTCGTACTGGACGTACT
>NZ_JBEXSH010001112.1:0-2474 GCF_040613555.1 Streptomyces sp. NPDC006265 | reverse complement strand
CACCACGCGGGGCCAGGGCGGGGGGCTGACCGCGTCGGGCGGGGCGGGTGGCTAACCGCGTGGGGCCGGGGCGGCGGACCGCTCACCCAGCGCCGACAGCACCTGGTCGAGCCACTTCCCGGCGGACGGCTCGAAGTCCGGCTCACAGTCCGTGCGCGGGGCCAGCCGCACCCCGCCCAGCTCGTCGAGCCGCGCGTCCAGCCGCCGCCCGTGCCCGCAGAAGTCGTCGTACGAGGAGTCGCCGAAGGCCAGCACGGCGTACCGCACCCCGTCCAGCCGCGGGGCCCGCTCGCCGGAGAGCGCGTCCCAGAAGCCGGAGCCGTTGTCGGGCGCGTCGCCGTCCCCGAAGGTGCTGGTGATGAACAGCAGGTCCGCCGTGCGGGCGAGCGTCCCGAGGTCGGCGTCGTCCATGCCGAGGAGCGTCGTACGGTGCCCGGTCGAGGTCAGCCGCTCGGCGGTGGCGGTGGCGAACTCCTCCGCGTTCCCGGTCTGCGAGGCCCACAGCACGACGATCTCCCGTCCCGCGGGCCGGTCCTGCGGCACCGCCGCCCCGGTCCGTGAGTACATGCCGGCCAGGACCCCGTTCACCCACAGCGCGTGCTCGGGCGAGAAGGGCGCGTCGGGCGGCAGCACCGGCACCCCGGGGGCGCCCGAGCCGAGCCCCGCGAGGAAGCCGGTGAGGTACCGGCGCTCCTGGGCGGAGAGCACTGGGGGAGGGGAGGGCTCGATGCCGAAGGGATCGGCGCCGCCCGGCGTCACGGTCGTGGGGATCAGGGCCGGTGCCTCCGGCGCGGTCGCCGGGGAAGCCGCCTTCACCGGCGACGCGGGTGTCGGCGACGCCACCTTCGCGAGCGACACCGCGCACACCTTGAACTCCGGCTGGAACGACAGCGGATCCACCGCGTCGCTCGTCACCGCGTTGATGCTCAGGTACTCGCCGAACAGGTCGTTCCAGTGGAACGGCGCGAAGCAGCCCCCCGGCCGTACCCGGTCGGTCACCACCGCCGGCAGCACCGCCCGCCCGCGCCGCGATGCCACCTCCACGAGATCGCCGTCCACGGCCCCGAGCGCCGAGGCGTCCTCGGGGTGCAGCTCCACGAACGGCCCCGGATTCAGCTTGGTGAGCTTGGCGACCTTCCCCGTCTTGGTGAGCGTGTGCCACTGGTGCTGCACCCGCCCGGTGTTGAGCACGAACGGATAGTCGTCGTCCGGCATCTCCGCGGCGGGCAGATGCGGCCGCGCGAAGAACACGGCCCGCCCGGAAGCCGTCGGAAAGCGCAGCCCGTCGTCTCCCACGTACCGGACCGGATTGCGCTCCGGCCCGTCCTCCCGCGCGGCCGGCCACTGCACGGGCGTCTCCCGCAGCCGCTCGTACGTGACCCCGCGCAGATCCCACCCCGTCCCGGGGTTGAAGAACCGCCGGATCTCCTCGAAGACCTGCTCGGCGCTGTCGTACGAGAACCCCTTCTCGTACCCCATCGCGCACGCCACCTCCGCGATGATCCGCCAGTCGGCCATCGCCTCCCCGGGCGGGTCCGCGGCGGCCCGGGCCAGGGTGAGGTTGCGCTCGCTGTTGACGAAGACGCCCTCCGCCTCGGTCCACATCGCGCCGGGCAGGACGACATCGGCGTACGCGTTCGTCTCGGTGTCGGCGAACACGTCCTGCGTGACGACGAACTCGGCCGCTTCCAGCCCCTCGATGACCGTTCGGCGATTGGCGACCGAGGCGACCGGGTTGGTGCAGAGGATCCAGCAGGCCTTGATCTCCCGGTCGGCCATCCGCCGGAACATGTCGACGGTGCCCTGTCCCGCCCCGTCGGCCCGCAGCGTCCCCGGCGGCAGCTCCCACACCTCCTCGGTGAACGCCCGCTCCTCGTCGACGAGGACCGACCGCTGCCCCGGCAGCCCCGGCCCCATATAGCCCATCTCGCGCCCGCCCATGGCGTTGGGCTGCCCAGTCAGGGAGAACGGTCCGGCGCCCGGACGGCAGATCGCCCCCGTCGCCAGATGCAGATTGACCAGGGCGTTGGTGTTCCAGGTGCCGTGCGTGGACTGGTTCAGGCCCATGGTCCAGCAGCTCATCCACCGGTTGCCCGCCGCGCCGAGGATCCGGGCGGCCTCCCGCAGATCGACCTCCGCGATCCCGGTGATCTCCGCGACCGCGTCCGGGGCGTAGTCGGCGAGGAACCCGGGAAGCGCCTCCCAGCCCTCGGTGTGCGCGGCGACGAACTCCTCGTCCACGCGCCCGCCCTCGTGCAGCAGCCGCAGCAGGCCGTTCAGGAGCGCGAGGTCGGTGCCCGGCCTGACCTGGAGGAACAGATCGGCCTTGGCGGCGGTCGCGGTCCGCCGCGGATCGACGACGATCAGCTTGGCGCCCGCCTTGACCCGCTCCATCATCCGCAGGAAGAGAATCGGATGGCAGTCGGCCATGTTCGACCCGATGACGAGAAAGGCGTCCGCCCGGTCGAAGTCCT
>NZ_JBEXSH010001111.1:0-2481 GCF_040613555.1 Streptomyces sp. NPDC006265 | reverse complement strand
GACCGATTTGGGCAGGCCGGCCATGTGGGAGGGACCCCGACATGCTGAGGGGGCACGCGAGGTTCAGGCCCCGCCGCGTTCCCCCGTCGCGGCGGGGCTTTCCGCTGCCTCGCGGGCGGGTCGGTCCGTCACGTCGAGGAATATCTGGTCCGCCTCGGGCACGGTCCGGGCGATGGACCGCTTGATGCGGACGGCGACATCCTCCACGCGCTCGCTGTCCAGGCCGGGCACCAGGTCGACGCGGGCGGCCACCAGAGCCGTGTCGAGGCCCGTCTTCATCGTGAACAGCGCTTCCACACTGTCGATCTCCGGCTGGGCCCGCAGCAGCGACTCGATCCGCCCGCTCGACTCCGGGTCCGCCGCCTCGCCGATCAGCCGGTCGCGGGCGTCACGGCCCAGCCGGAAGGCCACGTAGACCAGCAGCGCGCCGATCGCGAGCGAGGCGGACGCCTCCCACACCACCTGGCCGGTGACCATGTGCAGTGCCATGCCCACGATGGCCAGGGTGACGCCGAGCACCGCGGTGCCGTCCTCGGCGACGACCGTCCGCAGGGCCGGATCGCGCATCCCGGCTCCGGCGCCGCCCTGCCGACGCACCTGGTAGAGCGCCCGCAGCAGTGAACCCCCCTCCGCGAGGAGGGCGATCCCGAGCACGATCAGGCCGGCCACATAGCCGCCGAGTTCCTCCTCCGCACCGCTCGCCAGGGCCTCGAAACCCTGGAAGAAGGAGAAACAGCCTCCCATGACGAAGATGCCGACGGCCGCCAGAAGCGACCAGAAGAACCGCTCCTTGCCGTAGCCGAAAGGATGACGCCGGTCGGCGGGGCGGCGGCTGCGGCGCAGCGCCGCGAGCAGGAACACCTCGTTCAGGCTGTCGGCCACCGAGTGGGCCGCCTCGGACAGCAGGGCGGGCGATCCCGCCGCCAGGCCGCCGATTGTCTTGGCCACCGCGATCACCAGATTGGCCGCGAGCGCCACCAGCACGGTGACGCGAGTCCTGCGATCACTTCCTTCATCAGTCACCCACGCCGATTGCCCCGGTCGGCGGTGCTCACACCGTGCCGTCGGCGGAAAACGGGGAACGCGTTCACCAGGGTCCACGTACGGCAAGGAGGTCACCCCCATGAGCCGCGACGACGGCGACGACGGCAACACCGGCTACGGAAGGAGGACGTTCAAACGGTCCAAGGCGCACTTCGCGGACCGCATCACCGCGGACGGCCGGGACGGCTGGCCGGTCGAGACCGGCCGCTACCGTCTGGTCGTCAGCCGTGCCTGCCCGTGGGCGAGCCGGTCGCTGGTGTCCCGACGGCTGCTCGGCCTGGAGGACGCCCTGTCCCTGGCCGTCACCGACCCGATCCAGGACGACCGCAGCTGGCGCTTCACGCTCGACGAGGACGGCCGCGACCCGGTCCTCGGCATCCGCTATCTCAGCGAGGCCTACGACCGGCGCGAGAGCGACTACCCCGGCGGTGTCAGTGTGCCGGCGATCGTGGACGTGCCCAGCGGCCGGCTGGTGACCAACGACTACCAGCAGCTCACCCTCGACCTCGCGACCGAGTGGACGGCCCTGCACCGGGACGGCGCGCCCGACCTGTATCCGGACAAGCTGCGCGACGAGATCGACGAGGTGATGGCGGGCGTCTACGAGGACGTCAACAACGGCGTCTACAAGGCGGGTTTCGCCACCGAGCAGGCGGAGTACGAGACCGCCTGCGCCGGGGTGTTCCGCCGGCTGGAGCTGCTCGCGGGCCGGCTGGAGCGGCAGCGGTACCTCGTCGGCGACACGATCACCGAGGCGGACATCCGGCTGTTCACCACGCTGGTGCGCTTCGACGCGGTCTACCACGGCCACTTCAAGTGCAACCGCTGGAAGCTGACGGAGAACCAGGTGCTGTGGGCGTACGTCCGCGACCTGTACCAGACGCCCGGGTTCGGCGACACCGTCGACTTCGACCACATCAAGCGCCACTACTACCGGGTCCACACGGGCATCAACCCGACCCGCGTCGTCCCCCTGGGCCCGGACCTGTCCAGCTGGCATACCCCGCACCACCGCGAGGAGCTGGCCGGCCGGCCGTTCGGTGACGGCACACCGCCCGGGCCGGTCCGCGCCGAGGAGCGGATCCCGGCGGCACACACCCCCTGACCACCTTCACCCCCTCAGCTACCAAGGAGTTCCCGTGGCAAAGAAGAAGAAGATGTCCCTCGCGTACCAGCCCCTCGGGTTCGTGCTCGGCTGGTCGGGCGGCTGGCTGGCCGGGCTCGCCTTCCGCAGGACGTGGATGGCGATCCGGAACGAGGAGGACGCACCCGACGCGCTGGACAAGGACCGCGGCTGGGGCGAAGTGCTGCTGGCCGCCGCGATCCAGGGCGCCATCTTCGCGGTGGTGCGCAGCGCCGTGGACCGCGCGGGCGCCAAGGCGATCGAGCGTTCGACCGGAACCTGGCCGGTCGGCGAGAAGGGCGGCCGGGACTGAC
>NZ_JBEXSH010001110.1:0-2481 GCF_040613555.1 Streptomyces sp. NPDC006265 | reverse complement strand
GCAGCACCTCCGCGCTGCTCGCCGGCTCCGAGGAGGTCGGCCGGGCCCTGCGCACCCGGGACGCCGTCAAGCCGGTCTTCGTTTCCGTGGGCGGCTCGCCAACCATCGCAAGACCCACCTCTTCGGCTGCTTCGAGCGCGACCACTTCACGCCGGGCGACCTGCCGGTCGTCCAGGCCGAGATCGACGGCCTCCGGGTCGGCATCCTGATCTGCTACGACGTGGAGTTCCCGGAGAACGTCCGCGCCCACGCCCTGGCCGGCACCGACCTGCTGATCGTCCCGACCGCGCAGATGCACCCGTTCCAGTTCGTCGCCGAGTCGATGATCCCGGTGCGCGCCTTCGAGAACCAGATGTACGTCGCGTACGTCAACCGGGTCGGCCGGGAGGGCGAGTACGAGTTCGTGGGGCTGTCCACGCTCGCCGGCCCCGACGGGGTCGCCCGGACCCGGGCCGGACGCGGTGAGGAACTCGTGCTCGCCGACGTCGACCCGGCCTTCCTCGCCGCGTCGCGTGAGAACAACCCGTATCTGCGCGACCGGCGGCCCGGCCTGTACGGCCCGCTCGTCTGAACCCCCCTGAACCCGAACCGCCCGTTCGTACCCGTGCAAGGAGTCCGTACCCCATGACGTCCACCGTGCCCAACGCCGTCGAGCACGCTGACGCGCAGCAGCTGCCGATCACCATGTTCGGCCCGGACTTCCCGTACGCCTACGACGACTTCCTCGCCCACCCGGCGGGTCTCGGGCAGATACCCGCGACGGAGCACGGCACGGAGGTCGCGGTGATCGGCGGCGGCCTGTCCGGCATCGTCGCCGCGTACGAGCTGATGAAGATGGGCCTCAAGCCGGTCGTGTACGAGGCCGACCAGATCGGCGGCCGGCTGCGGACGGTGGGCTTCGACGGGTGCGACGAGTCCCTCACCGCCGAGATGGGTGCGATGCGCTTCCCGCCGTCCTCCACGGCCCTCCAGCACTACATCGACCTCGTCGGCCTTCAGACGCGGCCGTTCCCCAACCCCCTCGCCGAGGCGACCCCGTCGACCGTCGTCGACCTCAAGGGTGAGGCGCACTACGCCGAGACGGTCGGCGACCTGCCCCAGGTCTACCGGGACGTCGCCGAGGCGTGGAACCGCTGCCTGGAGGAGGGCGCCGACTTCTCCGACATGAACCGCGCCCTGCGCGAGCGGGACGTGCCGCGCATCCGCGAGATCTGGTCCAAGCTCGTCGAGAAGCTCGACAACCAGACCTTCTACGGCTTCCTCTGCGACTCCGAGGCGTTCAAGTCCTTCCGGCACCGGGAGATCTTCGGTCAGGTCGGCTTCGGCACGGGCGGCTGGGACACCGACTTCCCCAACTCCATCCTGGAGATCCTGCGCGTCGTCTACACCGAGGCCGACGACCACCACCGCGGCATCGTCGGCGGCTCCCAGCAGCTGCCGCTGCGCCTGTGGGAGCGTGAGCCGCAGAAGATCGTGCACTGGGCCCAGGGCACCTCGCTCGCGAGCCTGCACGAGGGCGGCGAGCCCCGCCCGGCCGTGACCCGGCTGCACCGCACCGCCGGCAACCGCATCACGGTGACCGACGCGGACGGCGACATCCGCACCTTCCAGGCGGCGATCTTCACCGCCCAGTCCTGGATGCTGCTGTCGAAGATCGCCTGTGACGACTCGCTCTTCCCGATCGACCACTGGACGGCGATCGAGCGCACGCACTACATGGAGAGCTCCAAGCTCTTCGTTCCGGTCGACCGGCCGTTCTGGCTGGACAAGGCCGTCGACGACAGGGGAAATCCGACGGGGCGGGACGTCATGTCGATGACGCTCACCGACCGTATGACGCGCGGCACTTACCTGCTCGACGACGGCCCGGACAAGCCCGCCGTCATCTGCCTCTCGTACACCTGGTGCGACGACAGCCTGAAGTGGCTGCCGCTGTCCGCGAACGAGCGGATGGAGGTCATGCTGAAGTCGCTCGGCGAGATCTATCCCAAGGTCGACATCCGCAAGCACATCATCGGCAACCCCGTGACCGTGTCCTGGGAGAACGAGCCCTACTTCATGGGCGCGTTCAAGGCCAACCTGCCCGGCCACTACCGCTACCAGCGGCGTCTGTTCACGCACTTCATGCAGGACCGGCTGCCCGAGGACAAGCGCGGCATTTTCCTCGCCGGCGACGACATCTCCTGGACGGCCGGCTGGGCCGAGGGCGCGATCCAGACCGCCCTCAATGCGGTGTGGGGCGTCATGCACCACCTGGGCGGCGCGACCGACGCGACCAACCCGGGCCCCGGCGACGTCTACGACGAGATCGCGCCCGTCGAGCTGCCGGAGGACTAGGCAGTCCGCGAAGTCCCGTCGTTCGCCCGGAGGGCGGCGGGCCCCGCGGCGTCTGGTGCGTGCCTCCGGGTGCCGGGCGGAGTCCCTCGTACCGGACGTACTCAGGGCTTCGTCCGGTGCGGCGAGGGGTGCCCCCTGCTCGAT
>NZ_JBEXSH010001109.1:0-2491 GCF_040613555.1 Streptomyces sp. NPDC006265 | reverse complement strand
TGAGCGCCATCTGCATACCGCGAACCCCGGCGTCGCGAAACCTCGCGCTGGCCTCGCCGCCGGCGTCGGTGAGCTCGATGCGCTGGGCGCGCCGGTCGTCCGGGTCGGGGACGCGGGTGACGTACCCGGACTTCTGCAACTGCTGCACCGTGCGTGTGACGTGCGAGGCCTCCACGCCCAGCCGGGCGGCGAGCTCCCCGGGCCGCAGCGGCTCGGAGTCGGCGATCTGGCGGAGCAGCGCGACGGCGGCACGGTCGAGCGGGACCCCGGCCAGGGCCATCAGCCGGTCGTGCTGACGGGCGCGGGTGCTCAGATAGGTGATGCGGGTGAGCGCACGCTCGATGTCGATCACTTCCGGGGAGGGGACATCGGGGAGCGGTGGTGTGGACATGAGCACCAGAGTACCATCTCGTTGCGTAACTCAACTAAATCGGTCGGGGCGCCGTTCAGGGGAAACAGGCCCCGAACACGCGTGACGGCCGGCCGGCTCGTCGACATCTCACCCGTGGACCTGCCGCTGATCCCACCCATGCTCGCCACGTCCGGCACCCTGCCGCCCGCCGCGCAGGACGCGCGCTGGGCCTACGAGACCAAGCAGGACGGCCAGCGCGTGGTGGTCTATCTGCCCGGGGACGGCAGCGTGCTGCTGCGCGCCCGCTCCGGGGACGACATCACGGCCGCCTACCCCGAACTCCGGCCGCTGGGCACCGCGCTCGGCACCACACCCGCCGTACTGGACGGCGAGATCATGGCCCTGGACGACCAGGGCCGCGCCAGCTTCCAGCTGCTCCAGTCCCGGATGGGCCTGGCGCACGCACCCGCCAGGGCCGCGCGGCGGGCGGCGGAGGTCCCGGTCCATCTCGTGCTGTTCGACCTGATGCACCTGCAGAGCCACTCCCTCCTCAGGCTCCCGTACGCACGACGCCGCGCGGCACTGGAGGACCTCGGCCTCGCCGGCCCCTCCTGGTCGACCCCGCGCGCCCTCGTCGGACACGGCGCCGAAGCTCTGCATGCCACCCGGGAGCACGGTTTGGAGGGCCTGGTCTGCAAGCGGCTGGACTCGGTGTACGAACCGGGCATCCGCTCCCGGGCCTGGATCAAGATCCGCAACATGCGCACCGAGGACGTCCTGGTCGGCGGCTGGCAGCCCGGCAAGGGGCGGCTCACCGGCCTGCCCGGCGCGGTGCTGGTCGGACAGCGTGCCGCGGGACTGCTGCGCTACGTCGGCAGCGTGGGCACCGGCTGGAGCGAGGCCGAACGCACGGAACTCGCCGGGCTGCTGCGGGCCGCCGCGACGGACGTCTGCCCCTTCGACCCCGCCCCGCGCGCTCCGGGCGCGCACTGGGTCCTGCCCCGCCTGGTCGGCGAGGTCCGGTACAGCACCCGAACCCTGGAGGGGCTGCTGAGGCAGCCGTCCTGGCTGCGGCTCCGGCTCGATCTCGCACCCGGGGAGGCGGCGGCCGACATCCCGGACGACCTGGTCTAAACGGGGCCGGCCGCCAACTGTTGGGCTGCGATTCACGCTTGAGATCCTTCATCCCTCTTGGCATGGACGCGTTCAGCCTGGAAGCTGAACCTCCCTTTCCCCCACAGCCGTTGGGCTGCGCCCGGACCAAGGAGGACGCAGTGTCGTCACGCCCGTTCGCCCACCGCAGGAGATGGCTCACCGGAGCGGCCGGTGCCGCCGCTCTCGTCCTCGCGTTCCCGGCCACGGCCTTCGCGGCCCCGCCGTCGGCGCTGCCCGCCAGCGCGGACGCACTGGAGCAGACGTACCAGCCCGCCTACGACTACGACACCGACGGCTGCTACTCCAGCACTGCCATCGGCCCGGACGGCACCGTGAACGGCGGGCTCAAACCGACCGGTGCCCTCAACGGCAACTGCCGGGACGCCTCGGACCTCGACAACACCAACGGCTACGCGCGCTCCAAGTGCAACAACGGCTGGTGCGCGATCCTGTACGCGCTCTACTTCGAGAAGGACCAGGCCGTGGCCGGGAGCGGCATCGGCGGCCACCGGCACGACTTCGAGCACGTCGCGGTGTTCGTACAGGACAACCAGGTGAAGTACGTGTCGACGTCCGCCCACGGCGGGTTCACGGTGCACGCGGCTTCCTCGGTCCGCTTCGACGGCACGCACGCGAAGATCGTCTACCACAAGGACGGTGTCAGAACCCACTGCTTCCGCGCGGCCAACTCCAGTGACGAGCCGCCGGAGAACCACAAGGGCACCTGGCAGTACCCGGCACTGGTCGGCTGGAACGGCTACCCGGCCGGGGTGCGTGACAAGCTCACGTCGTACGACTTCGGCAGCGCCAACTTCGGCCTGAAGGACGGCAACTTCGCCGATCACCTGGCGTCGGCCAAGCCCTCCGGCATCGCCTTCGACCCGTACGCCTGACGCCTTCGAGTCCGGCCGGGCGCAGTCCCGGGGTGCGCGGCCGGATGCCGGGGCGCAGTGGCCGGCCGGTCCCGGCGGCACGGATCGCCCC
>NZ_JBEXSH010001108.1:0-2493 GCF_040613555.1 Streptomyces sp. NPDC006265 | reverse complement strand
ATCACACCCGGACACCCCCCCACTCGCCATTCCCGCCTGGCCCGCCCCCGAGCACCGCGCCGCGGCCCGACTCCACCATGGCCGCGACTGCCGCGCGCCCTCGCCCGCGAGCCCCGGGACGACGAGCTGCAGCAACAGCAGGCAGGCCACCAGACCCACCACCGCTGCCCAACGTCGCCGCACCATCAGACCCCTGACCTGCGTTCCGGCGGGGGAACACGGAGTGGACCCGACCCCAGGGCCGACGCCGGACCTGCCCCCCCGACACGGCCGGCTGCGCCTTCCAGTAGGCCGAGCCCGACTTCGCCCCGGCAAGCCCTGGTGTGACGATTCGCCCCATTCGGCCGGTTGACGCCGGCAATCCAACGGAATGCGCTGCCGTCGAGCGGGTGTTCAGCCACCCGTGCTCAGCACCTCACCCGGCTTCGGCGCCCGCACGTTCAGCGGCTCGTCGAAACCGCTGAACGACGTCGTGGTTCGCCTACGACCACTGATCATTCGGAATGACTCGTCTAGATCTCGTGGACCAGCTCGATCGCCCTGCCCAGCGTGTCGAGCCTGTCGTCGAGGGATTCTCCGGCCGGGTAGAGACGGACCGTGTCCACCCCGGCGTCGCGCCAGACACGCAGGCGCCGCCGGATCATCTCCTCCGTGCCGATGAGCGTGGTGGCCAGCACCATCTCGTCGGTGACGAAACCTGCCGCACCGTCCCGGTCGCCCGCCTGCCAGCGCCGGCGGACCTCCGCCGCGACCTCGGCCCAGCCCTGCCGGCTGTAGGCCCGGTTGTAGAAGTTGGTCGACGCGGAGCCCATGCCGCCCAGGCTGAAGGCGAGTTCCTTCTTCCGCCCGGCGACCATGGCGGCCAGCGCCTCCTCGTCCCGGGCGAACGCGACCTCGGCGCCCTGGCAGACGTCGAACCCGGCACGCTCACGGCCGCCGGCGGCCAGACCCTCGTCCAGGGGAGCGAAGTAGGCCTCCGCCGCGCCCTCGGGGACGAAGCTGGTGCCGAGCCAGCCGTCCGCGACCTGGCCGGTCAGCCGCAGCATGGCGGGGGACAGCGCGGCCAGGTAGACGGGCACGGGGTGCTCGGCGCGCATGGACAGGCGCATCGGCACCGCCTCCCCGCCGGGCAGCGGAATGCCGAACTCGGAGCCGCTGTAGGAGATCTTTCCGCCGTCGACGACCTGCCGCACGATCTCCACCGTCTCCCGCATGCGCGCCAGAGGACGGGCGAACGGCACCCCGTGCAGGCCCTCCATCACCTGCGGGCCGGACGGGCCGAGCCCCAGCAGGAACCGGCCGCCGGACAGATTGGACAGGGTGATCGCCGTCTGCGCGAGGGCGACCGGTGTGCGCGTGCCGACCTGCATGACTCCGGAGCCGAGCAGCATCCGCTGCGTACGGGCGGCGTAGAAGCCCAGGGCGGACGGGGCGTCGGAACCCCAGGCCTCGGCCACCCAGCAGACGTCGAGCCCCAGTTTCTCGGCCTCCATGACGAAGTCGGCCTGCCGGGACCAGGAACCGAGAGTCGCCGCCTCGACGGTCGTCGCCGCGCGCATCACGCCTCCGCCCGCTGCCTGATGTGCTCCAGCGTCGCGGTCATGCCCCGCTCGAACTCCCGCAGCCTCACGAACACGATCTTCTGCTCCTTCTCCGGCATGGCGTCGATCGCGAACGACAGACCCGAGCGGCCGGGCCCCATCCGCATCCACTGCGACAACGCGGTCCCGCCGTCCCTCGGCTCGAGCCCGAACCGCCAGACGGCACTGGGCTCCGCCGGGTCTCCGACCGCCCAGGAGAACACCCGCTCCGGATCGCAGGCGATGACGGTAGACGTCGTCTCCCACTCCCCGAACTGCTCGTGCCTGCTCCGGCCGACGAACCGGGCCCCCACGGCCGGCCCGGACGCGTCCTCGGCCCACCGGGCCGACTGCAGCTCCTCGCTCATCTCCGGCATCCGCGTCACATCCGACACCAGCGCCCACACCCTCCCCGGCGGGGCGGCGACCCATGTCGTCACCTCGACCGTCGGTTGGTCCGCGTACCGCGCGCCCGTCCACTCCATCGCGTGTCGGCCTCCTCGTCGACAGGGACTGTGCACACAGAGTTGCGTAATGAGACTCACCAGGTCAAGAGCGCTTGGAGTCAGGGGAGGTGAGAGGGCGTACGGATGTGCCCCGGTGCGCGGAACAGCGCCGACGAGGCCGCGTACGCTACCGATGGCTCCGCCCCCAGGGATCTTCGCGTCTGACGGGCCCGGCGGCGGGGGAGCCATCCAGGACGGCGGTGGCAGAGCCGACGCGTCGGCGGGCACCATGGTCACGGCGGGGCGCGGTCCCGGGAGTCCGCCCGCGCCGGCCTTCGAGCGGAGGACGCGATGGGAACGGCGATGGACGAGCTGTGCGCCACGTTCTGCACGCCGTACGACGTCAAGGGCGGGGTGGCGCTGACCTCGCAGTCGGGCGGCATCGGGATGGCCATCCTGGGCTTCGC
>NZ_JBEXSH010001107.1:0-2499 GCF_040613555.1 Streptomyces sp. NPDC006265 | reverse complement strand
CCCATCCGCAGCCCTTGTTGCGTCATCACCACTTCACACACACCTGCCCCGCGCTGGGAGCCATCTGGGGGCGACGACCTCCGCTCCTGCCTCTACGGCCTGAACACCGTGCTGCGCCTGCACTTCACCCAGGAAGAGGAGAGCTACTTCTCCTTGGCGCCGTGAGTGCCGCGGAAGGGCCCTTCGGCACTGGTGCGGCCGTACGCCTGCGCGCAGGGTGGGAGCAAGGAGCGGCTCCGGGACGGAAGTGATCACCATGGAAGCCAAGCAGTGGACCGTGCAGATCTACATCTCCCAAGAGGGCGACAGCACTCATGCGCGTGCCGTGCTCACCACACGGGACACGTCGACCGTGACGGGCAGGGGGACGGCCCGGCGCAACCCGATCGACAGGCCTGTTCCGGAGATCGGCGACGAACTCGCCGTCAGCCGGGCTCTGGAGGACCTCGCCATCCGGCTGCACGACGTGGCGGCCGACGACATCGTCATGCCGGCAGGGCCGGTGCAGGCCTGAGCGCCTGTCCCAGCCCGCGAGTCCGCCGCGCACGGCGGACTCGCCGACGTCAGCTCTCAGCCGGGAACCCCTCAGCCCGGAAGCAGCAGCCGACTCGTCTCCCCTGGCTCGACCCCGACGGTCCGGTCGGGCAGACGCACGGTGATCGGCTGACGGTCGGAGTGCGGCACGGAGATCTCCAGCAGACCGCTCTCCAGCCGCAGCCGCACACCCCAGTGCCCCTGGTACTGCAGCGAGAAACCGTACGACGACAGCTCCGGCAGCGGCACCGGGTCCAGCCACAGCGCCCCCTCGCGAGTCTCCAGCCCGGTGAGACCCCGCTGGATCAGATCGAGGGTGCCGGCCATCGCACCGAGGTGGATGCCCTCACCCGTGGTGCCGCCCTGCAGGTCGGCCACATCGCCGCGGAGGGCCTCCTGGCAGAACAGCCACGCGTCGGTGCGCCGGGCGCGGGCCAGGATCCAGCCGTGGACGAGACCGCTGAGGGTGGAGCCGTGGCTGGTGCGGGCGAGGTAGTAGTCGACCGTGTGCCGCCAGGTCTCCTCGTCCAGCCGATGACCCAACCGGCGGAAGAGGCCCTGCAGTTCGGCGGGTGAGAACAAGTAGCCCAGCATCAGCGCGTCGGCCTGCTTGGACGCCTTGTAGCGGTTCACGGTGTCCCCCTCGGCCTCGAGGATCCGGTCGAGCCGCCGGATGTCGTCGTACCGCTTCGCGTAGCCCTTCCAGTCGAGTTCGGCGAGGTCCCCGTAGCCCTGGAACTGGCTGATGACCCCGTCGTGAAAGGGGACGTGGAGGGTGCGGGACACCTCTTCCCACCGCTCCAGCTCACCGCCGTCCAGCGCGGCCCGTTCGAGGAGTTCGCGTCGCCGGGGTTCCGGGAGGTCGCGCAGCACCTCCAAGGTGCGGGCGAGGACCCAGGCTGCCGTCACGTTCGTGTACGCGTTGTCGTCCAGGCCGGGTGCTTGGGAGCCGGGGTAGGCATCGTGATACTCGTCCGGGCCGACCACACCTCGGATCCGGTGACGGCCCAGCTTCTCGTCCCAGGTGGCCGAGTCGGCCCAGAAGCGCGCGATCTGCACCAGCATCTCGGCGCCCTTGGTGTGCAGGAACTCCGCATCACCACTGGCCTCGCAGTACTGCCAGACGTTGTAGGCGATCGCCGAGCCGACGTGGTGCTGGAGGTGGGAGTGGTCGGGAAGCCAGCGCCCTGAGCGGGGGTTGAGGTGCAGGCGCTGGGTCTCCTCGCGGCCGTCGCTGCCGCTCTGCCACGGATACAGTGCGCCGCGGCGGCCGATGTCCCGTGCTGCGGCGCGGGCTCGGTCCAGGCGCCGGTGGCGGTAGCGCAGGAGGGCGCGGGACACCTCGGGGAAGTGCAGGTTGAGGTAGGGCAGCACGAACAATTCGTCCCAGAAGATGTGTCCCCGGTAGGCCTCGCCGTGCAGCCCGCGGGCCGGCACTCCCACATCCAGGTCCGCGGTGTGCGGGGAAAGAGTCTGGAGCAGGTGGAACAGGTGCAGCCGCAGGATGGTGCCCGGCTCGCCGGGGACGTCGAGTGCGGCACGGCGCCACAGCAGCTTCCAGGCGATGAGGTGCGACTGCAGGAGCGCCTCGAACCCCGGGGCGGCGCTCACGCGGTCCAGGGCGGTCTGGAGCGGGTCGCTGATGGCCGGGTCGCGCGAGGTGTGCAGGGCGATGGTCTTGTCGACGGTGACAGGGCGGCCGGGTTCCAGGGTCAGCTGCAGACGCTGGAGCGCACGGGGGTGTACGTGCGCCTCGGCGACCGGTGCGTCGGCGGTCAGCCGGGCCGCCATGCCGATCCGGATGTCCGAGGTGCGGGTGCGGCAGCGCAGCCACACCGTGCCGGGGTTGGCGGTGCCGGTGTGCACGTGGGTCAGGTGTTGCCCCGCAAGGCGCGGCGAGGGACATGCCGCGCTCGCTGAACAGCAGGACCATCGTGGCCAGGCCCAGTCCCGGCGGCAGCCAGA
>NZ_JBEXSH010001106.1:0-2511 GCF_040613555.1 Streptomyces sp. NPDC006265 | reverse complement strand
GGTAGATCTGCGGCTGCATGGTGAACCCGAGGGCCGTGAGGAGGGCGGACAGCCGCCCGCCCGGCAGGACGTCGCCGTCCGTGCCGCTCTCCAGCCCGGGCAGCAGCGCGTCCGCCAGCGTGGCCGGCACCCTGTTGCTGTTCTGATACGGAGTCAGCCGCTCCAGCAGCAGCTCGGTGCCGATGCGGGCGACCGGCAGGTCGTAGAAGGCGGACGCCGTGAACAGCGCGGTCGAGAAGCAGCCGACGACCAGGGCGGGCCGGGTGCGGTCGAACAGCACCTCGGCGAGCACGGGCGTGTCCAGCACGGTGAGGTCCACGCCGAGCTTCCCGGCCTCGGTCTCCAGGGCGCTGCTGTAGCGGGCCGGTGCGGTCGGGTGGGGCTTGAAGACGACCGTGCGGTGGCCGCGGGCGACGGCGCCCCGCATCATCCGCACGTGCAGGTCCTCTTCCTCCTCGGGGGAGAGGATGTTCAGCGCGGACAGGTACTGGCCGAGCAGCAGCGCCGAGCCGCCGGGCAGGGCGGGCAGCTCGGGGACGGTCTCGGTGACCTCGCCGAGCACCTTCAGGAACGCGGGCGTCGGCACCAGGTGCGCCGGCACGCCGAACTCGGTGAGCAGCATCGGCGTGAGCCCCGGCACCAGATCGAGGTGCAGCAGCCGCCGTACGCGCGTGCCGACCAGCGGGTCGAGCTTGTTGCGGGTGGGACCGTAGCTCATCAGCCCGTCGGCGTAGACGTCGAGGGGGGCGTCGGTGAACACCTGGGCCACCGTCAGTGCGGGCGCCACCTGGATGGATTCCAGCACCAGGCTCACCCGGTCGTCACCGAGGCCCCACAGCAGCCGCAGATAGCGCTCGAAGAGCGGGACGTCGTCGGCGCGCGGCGTCCAGGCCCCGGGGTGGAAGGGGCGGATCGCCTCGTTCCAGGACAGCACCTCGTCGAAGTGCTCGCGCAGCGGCGCGAAGCCCGGCATCCCGTCCAGGGCCGGAGTGGTCTCCGGGGTCGCGGAGTTGTTGAACACCAGCAGCACCCTGCGGTCCGGCTCCTCGAAGAGGCCGGAGTCGACCGCGGCCGCCAGGGTGGCGACGCCGTAGAGCGTCGAGGCGCAGAAGATCTGAGTGGTCCCGGGCATCAGGCGGCCGCTCCCGTCGTGGTGACCCGGCGCCGCAGCCGCCGCAGCTTGGACGAGCGGTCCATGTCCATGGCCTCCAGTGCGTCACCGAGTGCGTCCTGCGGCATGCGCTTGACGGCCGCCGCGCTCATCGACCGCAGCTGCCTGGCCACGGCCGGTTCGAACCTGTCTTCGTTGGAGAGGTGGTGGGCGATGATCGCGCAGTAGGTCCGCACCGCCTTGGGCAGCAGCCGGTCGGCGTCGCGGTCCGCGGCCGTCTCCTCGATCACCTGGTCGAAGGCGCGGATGAAGTCGAGTTGGCGGACGTCGCCGATCTGCGTCAGGGACGAGGCCACTCCGCGCCGGTAGAACACACCCAGCAGGCTCACCACGGCGAACGACTCCGCCTCGCGGTGCAGCTTCCAGATCCACGGCCGGTCCTCGGCCGTGCGCAGCCCGTCGGTGAAGTGGAGCAGGCCCTTGTCGACCAGGCGGCGGTGGTAGGCGCCTGCCCAGGCGTAGGCGTAGTCCACCGAGGTCGAGCGGTGGGCGGGCAGGATCGCCTCGCGCGGGCTGAACACCTCCCAGCGCCGGCCGATCGGCACCCTGCTCACGGAACGGGCCCGGGCGGTGGCCTGCACATGGTCGGTGCGCACGAAGTCGCACCCCAAGTCGTCCATCGCGGACACCAGTTCGGTGAAGTATCCCGGGGCCAGCCAGTCGTCGCCGTCCAGGAACGTCAGGTACTCGCCCTGCGCCGCGTCCAGGCCGGTGTTGCGGGCGGTGGCGAGCCCACCGTTGCGCTCATGCCGGATGTACCGCACCTGGGCGACTTCCGAAAGGTCCTCGGCCGCTCGTTCGAGAATGGCCGGAGTTTCGTCCTTCGAATGGTCGTCGACCAGGATGAACTCGAAATCGCGGTCGGCATTCAATCGAAGGCTTCTGAGGGTGTCCGGGGCATATTGCTGCACGTTGTAGAACGGCACGATCACGGAAAGCTTAGGCACCCGCGAAACGTTAGGAGCCCGCCCGGCAGTGCAACTTTCCGATGAAGGTACACCGGGTGAACTCCATGTGTCAGAACGGTGCACCCCGTGTACTTCCCGCCTTCCAGCAGGCCAGTTCGGCTCTCGGTGGGCTGTTGTTAACTTTTCGTTGAGTCATGGTTCCGCCACACCTAGGATTCGCTTCCTAGCGTCTTCGGCGTGCCAGTAAGTACACCGAAGCGCCTGCGAATCGCGGTCCTCGCGGACAGCGACACCCGATGGAAATGGGGTGCGCTGACCGCCGACCGCATCGCCCCGGGACCGTCCATGGAAGCCGCACCGCGCGAGAGCGCGCAAGCCGCCCCCCTCCTCGACGGATTCCTGCTGCGCGGCCGGGCCACGCCCACGCCGCGC